>JAZSLS010000113.1:0-5906 GCA_045535465.1 Eubacteriales bacterium | reverse complement strand
AAATTAAAGCAGCAGAAAGAGCCTAAGTTCTCTACCCGCGCTTACAACAGATGCAAGATATGCGGCAGACCCCATGCATATCTCCGCAAGTACGGTGTATGCCGTATATGCTTCAGAAATTTGGCTTACAGCGGCCAGATTCCCGGTGTCAAGAAAGCAAGCTGGTAATTAAGGCAGGAGGTAAACATAAATGCAAATTACAGACGTTGTAGCAGATATGCTCACAAGAATAAGAAACGCTAATAGTGAAAAGCACGAAACAGTTGAAATCCCTGCCTCCAATCTTAAGAAAGCTATAGCTCAGATTCTTCTTGACGAAGGCTTTATTAAAGATTATAAGGTTACTGAAGATAACAAGCAGGGTATTATAACCGTAACTCTTAAGTATGGCGAAGGCAAGACTCGTATCATCGAAGGTCTTCGCAGAGTTTCTAAGCCCGGTCTTAAGATCTACGCATCTTGCAAGGATCTTCCTAAGGTAAGAAACGGTCTCGGCATTGCCATCGTTTCCACCAGCAAGGGTATTATGACTGATAAGCAGGCTAGAAAAGAAAACATCGGCGGCGAAATTCTCGCCTTCGTGTGGTAATAGGAGGATAATGATATGTCTAGAATAGGTAAAAAACCCATTATCGTTCCCGCCGGTGTAGATGTTACCTTTGAAGAAGGTAACGTAATGAAGGTTAAGGGTCCTAAGGGCGAACTCGTTCAAAAGTTCCCCGCTTGTATGGCTCTTAAGCTTGAAAACGGCGTTCTCACCGTTGAACGTCCTTCCGAAAGCAAGGAACATAAGTCCCTTCACGGTCTTACCCGTACCTTGGCTGCTAATATGGTATACGGTTGCCACGAAAGCTTTAAGAAAGAGCTTGATATCAACGGCGTAGGTTACAAGGCAGCAAAGGAAGGCAAGCAGCTCGTTCTTAATATCGGTTATTCACATCCCGTTTACTTTGATGAGCCCGATGGCATAACTATCGAAGTTCCCAATCCCAACAAGGTAATCGTTTCCGGCGCTAACAAGCAGGTTGTAGGTCAGCTTGCTGCTGAAATCAGAGCTAAGCGTCCTCCCGAACCTTATCTTGGCAAGGGTATTAAGTACTCTGATGAAACCATCAGACGTAAGGCCGGTAAGGCTGGTAAATAAGAAAGGAGTGTGAATAAGTATGGTAACTCATCCCGATAAGAATAAGAAGCGTCTTCGTAGACATAGAAGAGTAAGGGGTAAGATCTTTGGTACCGCTTCCACACCCCGTCTTTGCGTGTATCGTTCTCTCAAGAACATAACCGCACAGATCATCGATGATGAAACAGGTAAGACCCTCGTTGCAGCAGCTTCCAATGAGAAGGGCTTTGATGGCAACGGCGGTAACAAAGAAGGTGCTAAGCAGTTAGGCCTCCTTATAGGCAAAAGAGCGCTCGAAAAGGGCATCGAAAACGTTGTTTTCGACAGAGGCGGCTACATCTACCACGGTAGAGTAAAAGAGCTTGCTGACGGCGCGCGTGAAGCCGGCTTGAAGTTTTAAGGGAGGAAAATACGAATGGCACAAAAAGTTGATTACACACAGCTTGGTGAACTTAAGGAAATCCTTGTTAACACCAAGAGCGTATCTAAGACTGTTAAAGGCGGTCGTATAAGAAGATTCTCCGCACTGATCGTAGTTGGTGACGGCAACGGTCATGTTGGCGTAGGTAGCGGCAAAAGCGCAGAAGTTCCGGATGCTATCAGAAAGGCAATCGAAGCTGCAAAGCGCAATATGGTTAAGGTTTCTGTACTTGGTACAACAATACCTCACGAAATCATCGGTGAGTATTGTGCCGGCAGAGTATTGCTTAAGCCTGCTGCACCCGGTACCGGTATAATCGCAGGCGGCACTATGCGTGCTGTTCTCGAAGCTGCAGGTATCAGAGATATTCGTGCTAAGTCGCTTCGTTCTAACAACCCTTGCAACGTTACCAAGGCTACCTTTGAGGCACTCAAGGCCTTGACCACAGTTGAAGAGGTTGCTCTTAAGCGCGGTAAAAGCGTAAGCGACATAAAGGGCTAAAGGGGGATTTAATAATGGCAAAGGTTAAAATTACTTTGAAAAAGAGCTTGATAGGCCGCAAGGAAAATCAAATACTCACCTGCAAATCTCTCGCATTAACAAAGATCGGTGACAGCAAGGTTATTGAAGTTAACGATGCTGTACAGGGCAAGATCAATGTTATAGCTCACCTTGTAAGCGTTGAAAACGCTGATTAATAGTAAGAAGGAGGAAAAGTTATGAAGCTTCACGAGCTTTCTCCTGCTGTTGGTTCTACCGCACCTCGCTTTAGAAAAGGTAGAGGTCCCCGTAGTGGTAACGGCAAAACTGCCGGTAAAGGTCACAAGGGTCAAAACGCTCGCTCCGGCGGCGGTGTACGTCCCGGTTTTGAGGGTGGTCAGCTCCCTATTTACAGAAGACTTCCTAAGAGAGGTTTTAACAATCACTTCTCTAAGCAGTATGCTATAATTAATGTAAGCAAGCTTAACGATTTTGATGACGGTAGCGTTATCAGCGTTCAGACCTTAATCGATTGCGGCGTTCTTAACAAGGCACTTGACGGTCTTAAGGTTCTTGGCAACGGTGAACTTACAAAGAAGCTTACCGTGGAAGCTGCTGTCTTCTCCGCATCTGCAAAAGAGAAAATCGAAGCTGCTGGCGGGAAGGCGCAGGTGATATAAATGTTTCAAACTATTAAAAATGCTTGGCACATTGTAGACACCAGACGCAAATTACTTTACACAGCATTTGTAGTTATTCTTTACAGAATCGGTTGTATGATACCTGTTCCTTACGTTGATAGTGTGAAATGGGCTAGTCAAATCGAAGGCGCAAGTGATACAATATTCGGTTATCTTAATATTTTGTCCGGTTCCAGTTTTTCTCAGGGTACTTTGTTTGCTCTGTCAATAACTCCGTACATTACCGCTTCCATCGTTATGCAGCTCCTTACAATTGCTATTCCTCCCCTTGAGAGGATGGCAAAGGAACCTGACGGTCAGAAGAAAATTACTCAGATAACCAGATACGTTACTGTTGTACTTGCAATAGTAACAGCGCTCGGTTACTACCTCACAATGCGTAACGGCGGCGCTCTTTCCGATAAGAGCTTCTTCGCAGGTTTGGTAATTGTTACCTCCTACGTAGCTGGTGCATCTCTTATTATGTGGTTGGGTGAAAAGATTAATGAACACGGTATCGGCAACGGTATCTCCATAATCTTGTTCTTCAACATCATCTCTCGTTTCGGTAGTATGTTAAACGTAGCTATTAGCGTTGGTAAGACAACTATGGGTATCCTTTATGTTGTTATCGCTGCTGTTATTATGCTTGCGGTTATCACCTTCATCGTTTGGATGAACGACGCCGAAAGAAGACTTCCTGTTCAGTACGCTAAGCGTACCGTTGGCAGAAAGATGTATGGTGGTATGAACACCCACCTTCCCATCAAGCTTAATATGTCCGGCGTTATGCCTATCATTTTTGCTCAGTCTATCGTATCTCTCCCCTCTACTTTGGGTTTGATATTCGGCTGGGATCAGAGCAACAAGGTGCTTCAGTTCTTCTCTATGACCAGCGCATTCGGTATTGCTCTGAACTTTATCCTTATTATCGCTTTTGCATACTTCTACCTCACCATCAGCTTCAATCCTGTAGAAGTTGCAAACAACCTTAAGAAGAACGGTGGCACAATACTCGGTTACCGCCCCGGTGCTCCTACGGCTCTTTACATCCGCAAGGTGCTTAACAGAGTAACCCTTATCGGTTCTTTGTTCCTCGGCATTATCGCAGTATTCCCCCAGCTCATCGCTCTCCTTTGGCCTAAGTCCAACCTCGGTTACTTGGTATTCGGCGGCTCTTCCTTGATAATTATCATCGGTGTAGTTCTCGAAACCATTAAGGAACTTGAGAGTGAAGTGACAATGCGTCACTATAAGGGCTTTCTTGAATAATTAAGAGGCAAAGATTATGAATATAATTTTATTTGGCCCTCCCGGTGCCGGCAAAGGCACACAGGCAGAAATAATCAGCAAAGCACTTAACATTCCTACCATATCCACCGGCGCCATCATCCGTGGCGCCGTAAAGGATGGTACTCCTATGGGTCTCTCTGCTAAGTCTTATATGGACGCAGGCGCACTCGTACCTGACGAAGTGGTTATCGGTATCATTAAAGAAAGGCTTGCAAAGGACGACTGTAAAGCAGGTTTCATTCTTGACGGTTTCCCCCGTACAGTTCCTCAGGCCATCGCTCTTGACAACATGGGCGTTAAAATTGATGTTGTTGCATCTCTTGAGGTTTCGGATGAAGCAATAGTTGAAAGAATGAGCGGCAGAAGGGTTTGTCCTGCTTGCGGCGCAACCTTCCACACTATTTATAATCCTTCCTCCACCGGTGATAAGTGTGACGTATGCGGTGTAGACCTTCTTATCCGTGATGACGACAAGCCGGAAGTTGTATTAAACCGCCTTGATACCTATCATAAGGAAACTGAGCCCCTTAAGGATTACTATATCGGCAAGGGTATTCTCAAGTCTGTTCAAGGACAGGAAAAGCTTGAAGATACCACAGCACTTATGAAGGCAGCTCTTGGTATATAATGATTATACTTAAGAACAAGCACGATATCACGCTTATGCGTGATTCCGGTAAGATAGCAGCCTTAGCCAGAGCGACAGGCGGGGAAATGGCACAGCCCGGTGTAACCACTGCGGCAATTGATGCAAAGATAAAGCATATCATTGTGTCCCACGGTGCAGTTCCTTCCTTCCTCGGCTACGGCGGCTTTCCGGGGTCTGCTTGTGTAAGCGTTAATGATGAGGTCATTCACGGTATCCCTTCCGGCCGAGAGCTTAAAGAAGGAGATATCGTAAAGATTGATGTGGGTGCGTTCTACAAAGGCTTCCACAGCGACTGTGCGGCAACCTTCGCCGTAGGCGCTGTAAGCAGCGAAGCGCAAAAGCTTATTTCCGTGACGGAAGAAAGCTTTTATAAGGGCATAGAAATGGCTATCCCCGGCAACCGCTTGGGCGACATTTCTGTTGTTGTTCAGTGCTTTGTAGAGGCAAACGGTTTTTCCGTAGTTCGTGACTACGTGGGGCACGGTGTTGGCCGTGAGCTTCACGAGGATCCCAGCATTCCCAACTATGGGCGTGCAGGGCGAGGCGTTCGTTTGCAGTCAGGTATGACCTTGGCAATTGAGCCTATGGTCAACGTTGGCGGTTACGGCGTTAAGGTGCTTTCTGACGAATGGACGGTAGTTACCAAGGATGGTAGTCTTTCCGCTCATTATGAAAACACTATTGCAATCACGGAAAACGGCCCTGTTATATTAACAGCACTTGCGTAAGTGGGTGAACAGATGGAGTATAAAGGCCATTTGGTTATATCTACTGCAGGGCACGATAAAGGCACGGTGTTTTGCGTTCTTGATGAGGATGGGCAGTATTTACTGCTTGCAGACGGCAGAAAGCGCAAGGTACAAAAGCCAAAAAGAAAAAAGATAAAGCATATCGAACTCATCAAGACAACCGCATACAGCGGTACGGTAACGAACAAAGCGGTTCACGCTTTCATTCGTGAAGCGTCAGCTTCGTTTAAACAGCTTAATTAACGGAGGGATTAATTCTGGCTAAAGACGATGTTATTGAATTTGAAGGCGTAGTTACGGAAGTTCTTCCCAATACTATGTTTAAAGTAAAGCTTTCCAACGGTCATATAATTACCGCCCATATATCGGGTAAGATGCGTATGCATTATATAAAGATATTACAGGGCGATGCGGTAACCGTAGAGGTTTCCGTATACGATTTGACCCAAGGCAGGATAACATTCAGGCATAAATAAGCCTATGGAGGTAATGAAATGAAAGTAAGGCCTTC
>JAZSLS010000062.1:0-4774 GCA_045535465.1 Eubacteriales bacterium | reverse complement strand
GAATACAAATGCTTAAACTTTGCAGCAGGCGGCGGCGTAGACGCTGCCAAATGGGAAATCGTGGTGGAAAACCACCGTATTGCCGCCTCTTATTTTTCACTGGAGACCGACGACATATGCCGCAGCAACCAGACCCACAGCGTAAACGTCCTTGAGGTAAACGGCTCGCACAAGGGCACGGGCATACTTTTTCCGCCCTTTGAAGAAGGTGTAGACGGTCTTGTTACCAAGGAAAAAGGGCTTATTCTTACGGTAAGAGGGGCTGATTGCGTTACCCTTCTCTTTTACGACGTTAAAAACAAAATATGCGGTGCGTGCCACTCGGGCTGGCGTGGTACGGCCGGGCAAATAGCAAAAAAGACGGTGGAAAAAATGTGTGCTTTGGGGGCAGAGCCTTGTCACATAATTGCCGCTGTCGGCCCTTCCGTGGGCGGCTGTTGTTATACGGTGGGGAATGAAGTTTACGATACCTTTATAAAAGAAGACAGCGCCTTTAAAGCTTGTTTTGACCGAAAGGACGACAAGCTGAGACTTAATTTGCAAAAGGCAGTGGAAATAAGCCTTGTATCTGCAGGGCTTTTACCCGAAAATATATCCGATTGCGGAGAATGTACCGTTTGCGACGGCGGCAAAAACTACTTTTCCCATCGTCTTTGCGGAAATCGCCGAGGCACTATGGCGGCATTTATTACGATTTAGGAGCAGCTTATGAGCAGTGTTAAAATATTCCATATGGCAGACGTCCATCTGGACGCACCCTTTTCTTCCCTTTCGCCTACCGAAGCAGAGCTTGCAAGGCGCAGTCTGAGAAGCGCCTTTGTATCTGCCCTGTTTACTGCAAAAAACCGTGGGGTGGACATTTTTCTTATAGCGGGCGACCTTTTTGACAGTGATTACGTTACCCCCGACACAAGGGATTTTTTGTGCGCAAAGCTTTCGGAATATAAAGATATGCGCTTCTTCATATCGCCCGGCAATCACGATCCTTATACCGAAACTTCTCCTTACGCAACTATGCCGTTGCCTAAAAACGTACACGTTTTTCGAGGTAAGGGCGTAGCGGTTATAGAGGAGCTTGGCGTAGCTGTTTACGGCGTGGGCTTTACCTCGGCAGAAACCACCGAAAGCCCTCTTAGCGGCTTGCCGCAGCTTGATAAAAGCCTTATAAATATTATGGTCTGCCACGGTGACGTGGGTGTTCCTTCCTCTCCCTACGGGCCTATAAGTAAGGAAGAAATAGCAAAAAGCGGCTTTGACTACCTTGCCCTGGGGCATATACACAAGGCAAGCGGAGTGCTTAGCGAGGCGGGCGTACACTACGCCTACCCCGGCTGTACCGAAGGCAGAGGCTTTGACGAAACAGGTGATAAGGGTGCATTTATCGGTACGATAAGCAAGGGCGAAGCAGACCTTAGCTTTATTTCCCTTGCACGAAGAAAGTACGCCGTAGAAACACTTGATATAAGCGACGTAGAAGACCGCACCGAGCTTGTGGATGCTGTACGCACTCTTATGCTCCCTTACGGCAGCGACACTCATCTGCGCATAGTGCTTACGGGAACGCCCAAAGCGATTATTAATATAGGAGCCGAATTTTTTGAAACAGGCGGCTCTAACCCTATGACCCTTGAAATAAAGGACAAAAGCACTCCCCGTATAAGCCTTACCGAAGCAGAGGAAAAAACTACCCTTATGGGTGTGTTTACCCGCCGTATGCAGGAAAAGCTGGACTTGCTTCCCGAGGGCAGCGAAGAGCGTGAGACCTATGGGGCGGCAATGCGTATGGGGCTTTTGGCTTTAAACGGCAGAGACGTAACGGGGGTATAAATATGGCGGAAAAGCTTTATATCGAAAAAATAGACGTATTTGCCTTTGGCGGCATAAGCGGAAGAAGCTTTAGCTTTACCGAAGGTATAAACCTTATAAAAGCGCCTAACGAGGGAGGTAAATCCACCCTGCTTGCGGCTGTTTTCTTTGCCTTGTACGGCTTTAACAGCCTAAGCCACAGCATTACCGAAAACCCAAAAAGAAAATATATGCCTTGGTCAGGTGCAGCGGCATCCGTTTGCCTTACCGTAGGCGGCAGTAAAAAGCTTAGAATAGAAAGAAGCCACAACGGAAGCAAGGAAACCGCCCTTTGTACCGAGGTAGGCACGGGCTTGCACCTTTACAGCGGCAAGGTTTTTGGAGAGGAGATTTTTGGCATAAGCGCCGAAACCGCCGAAAGATGCCTGTTCTTTGACACCGTGGAGCCTATACCCGCAAAGGACGAGCCCTTGGCGGCGGCACTGCAAAACCTTTTGTTCTCCGCAGACGAAAGCCTTAGCTGTGAAAAAGCCCTTAAGACGCTTAACGCTCACAGAAAAGCCCTTAAAACCAAGGTTAAGGAAGCGGAAGACGAGGCAACAGCCCTTAGCTTGGAGTTAAAAAAAGAAATGGACGCACTGGTAGAGTACAGAGAAGCCCTGCGTGAAGCAAAAAGCATTGAAGAAGCGCTGGAAAAGAAAGAGCTTGACTGTGAAAAGGCAGAAGCAGAGCGTGAAAACTTTAGAAAATACCAAGCCTATTTACTTACAGAGGAGCATCGGGTTTTGGGAGAGCGTGCATCGGAGGCAGAGGCCGTTGTCGGCGCCTTTGGCAAAAGCTTTCTATGCACCGAGTATATAAACCGACACAGAAGCCTTAATGCCGAAGTTGACGGCCACCGGCTTAAAGTTAAAGAGCTAAGCGATAAAATATCCGCCGTTTCCGCAGAGGACAAGGAAAACATCGCCCTTGGAAGAGTTGCGGCAAAATGTGCCTCCAAGGAGCGCACCTGCTTGCTTTTCCTGCTGCTTACCCTTGCCTTTTTGGGCGGTGCTGCCGCCTGCTGCTTTTTGGTAGGGCTTATGCCCGCCGTTATTTGCGGTGCGGTAGCGATTTTATGTGCTGCATCCGCCCTGGCTATGTCCATAAGCCGTTCGGGCACAGCAAAAAAGGCGGGCTTTGCATCACCCTCCGAATTAAAAACACTTGCTAAAAACCTGCCTGCAAGACACAACGAGCTTATGCTCAGAAAAAACGAGCTTTCCGCCGTCCTTGAAAGAGAAAAGGCGGCGTTTACCGCAAAAAGCGATGCGCTGGAAAAAATGAACGCTTATGCTGACAGCGATGCTATGCTTGCGGATTTGGTGGAGCTTAGCAAGCTGAGAGCAAAAAAAGAGGAGACTGCGCTTTCTCTTTCGGAGTTTGAAGAAAAGCACGACCTTGCCGCCCTTAGGGCTGCAAGCGAGGGTTCGGTAAAGCCGCAAAAAAGCGAAACGCAAATAGAAACAGAATACCGCTTTGCCTTTCAAGGCGCAAAGCTTTTAAGAGAAAAGCTTGGGCCCGTAGTTGCAAGGATAGAAGCTTTTAAGATGGCAAAAATCGACCCCGCCATCACCAAAGCCAAGCTTTTGCAAAAGGAAAAAGAGTTAGAGGTTGCAAAAAAATCCCTCTCCGCCGCAGTGTGCGCCATAGACGAGCTTACGGCGGCATCTACGGAGATGAAAGCCTCCGTTTCCCCGCGCATAGCCGCCATTGCGGCAAAGCATTTTCAAACGGCAACCGAAGGCAAATACAAGGGCTTGGAGCTGGATGCTTCTCTTTATATGAGCTACGACAGTGAAAACGGCGTGAAAAGCGCCGAGCATCTTAGCGCAGGCACCCGTGACCTTGCTTATCTTTGTATGCGCCTTGCTTTGATTGAGCTTATATACGGCGACACTGCCGTACCTATAATACTTGACGATGCCTTTTGCCGTCAGGACGAAAAACGCCTTAAGGCGCTGCTTAAGGTTCTTGCGCATAGCGGTCATCAGCTTATTATAACAAGCTGTACAAACAGGGAGAAGAACGCTGCGGAGGCTTTGGGCTTTGCGTATGAAACAGTTAACCTTTAAGGAAGTAACGGTATGAGTATACAAAAAGACACTCCCCTGCGCTTTATCAAGGGGGTAGGAGAAGCTACGGGCAATAAGCTTGCACGCCTTGGGCTGCTTACCGCAGGCGACCTTATAAGCTTTTTTCCCCGCAGATACGAACATAAAGGCGACGTAAAGCTTTTGGCGGAGGCCGAGCACGGCGAGCTTTGTGCAACGGTGCTTACATTATGCTCCGCACCCAAGCTTGGCAGAGGTGCCAGCGGCGTAAGCTACGTTAAAGTAAGCGCCGAGGATGAAAGCGGCACTGCGGTACTGACCTTTTTTAACCAGCCTTGGTTGGAAAAGGCCCTGATAGCCGGCAGAAAGTTTAGAGTATGGGGCAAGGTATGCCGTTACGGCTACAGCTACGACATAAATTCGCCCACTCTGGAGCCGTACATCGAAACTCTTGCCCCTGTTATACCCGTGTATCCCCTGACAAAAGGGCTTACTCAACAGCTTATCCGCCGCATTATGCAAAACGTAGTGCCTCTTATGGAGGAGCTGCCTCAAGCTCTTCCCGAGGAAATTGTAAAGGAATACGACCTTATGCACCACGGAGAAGCAGTTAAAGCCCTGCATTTCCCCGAAAGCAAGGCAGGCTTGGAAAAAGCAAAGCGCAGTCTTGCTATGGAAGAGCTTTTGCTGTTTCAGCTTGCGCTTAGACAAATAAGAGGAAAGCTGGTAAGGCATACTGCGCCTGTTATGAGCTTTAAGGACTCCGGTGTGGGCAGGTTTTTCTCTGCGCTGCCCTTTTCCCTTACGGGCGCCCAAGAGCGGGTGGTAAAAGAGGTGCTTAACGATATGTGCAGCGACGTGCCTATGTGCCGAAT
>JAZSLS010000039.1:0-4120 GCA_045535465.1 Eubacteriales bacterium | reverse complement strand
CTTCGAGAAGGGTCTTGCCTTGAAGAATTTCTGCTGCCATAGCCGCAGAGTGGGTCATACCGGAGCAACCGAGAGTTTCAACAAGAGCTTCTTCGATGATGCCTTCCTTAACGTTGAGGGTAAGCTTGCAGCAACCCTGCTGAGGTGCGCACCAACCAATACCGTGAGAGAGACCGGAAATGTCTTTAATTTCGTAGGATTTAACCCACTTGCCCTCTTCGGGAATAGGAGCAGGACCGTGCTTAGGACCTTTGGCAACTACGCACATATCCTGTACTTCGTGTGAATAATTAAGCATTTGTGTATCCTTCCTTATATTTATTTTTTAATAATTTCGCAATATACGGTGCCACTTGCAGAAGCTGCGTTTGCTTCGTCGGTATCCATATGGAATGCAGGAGCAAACTTTTCGCTTACACGGCAAACAACGTCATCAAAAATAAGAGGACGTGCTGTGTCAAGCTTAACCATAACTATTTCCTTATCTGAAACGCCTTGTTCGGCGGCAGATTCGGGAGTGAGGTGGATATGTCTCTTTGCGACAATTGCACCTTCGGAAATAACAACCTCGCCTGCAGGACCGATAAGCTTAACGGAAGCACTACCTGCAATATCGCCGGACTCTTTAATGGGAGCAACGATGCCAAGGGTACGTGCATCGGTAAGAGAAATTTCAACCTGAGTTGCAGGGCGAGCCGGCCCAAGGATGATTACGTTCTTAAGGGCTGTCTTAGGACCTTCTACGGTTACACGCTCTTCGCAAGCAAACTGACCGGGCTGGGAAAGATCCTTTTTGTGAGTAAGGGTATGACCCTTGCCAAATAAAACATCGATATGCTCAGCGGAAAGATGAACATGTCTTGCAGAGGTTTCAGCAATAATCTTTTCTGCCATTTTCTAGTGACGTGCCAAAAATGACACATACTCCTCCTTTACATTTTGAATTTTCAAACCAATTTATTATACAACAAAAATTTCTGCATTTCAATATACAAATCCAACTTTTATAATATTTTTTTCAATTAACTTTTAGTGCAAATGTTTGTATGAAAAATTTTTGTTTATAATTATGAACTTCTGTCGTCAAATTCACTCGTGTTAGGATTTTTTGTTCTTTTCAACAATTTAATTGCCCTTAAATTTATAAAGTTTTAGATATTTGCTATTGCAAAATAGAAAGCTTTGGTGTACAATAGACACAACAATGGATTTTTATGTAATTATTGGGAGGTTAATTTATGCAGAAGCAATCAGAAGGCTACATAACCAAGAACAGCGTTGTTGACGGAATGAATGCTCAGGAACTTGCAGCTATCATCTCCGCCGCTATTGCCGCCGCTAATGGTGACGGTAAAGTTAATTTTAGAATCAAGTCAATTAAACAGCTTTAATAAAGGAGATAGAGAAAATGACAAGAAAGTATATCGTAACTATCGACAACAATAAGTTCGAAGTAGAAGTTGAAGAAAATGGCGTTGTTAAGAGTGATAAGGTTGTAGCCGCTCCCGTTCAGGTTGCTGCTCCCGTTGTTAATGCAGCTCCCGTGGCTGCTCCTGCTGCTCCTGCCGCTCCCGCTGCAGCTCCTGCTGCTGCACCCGCTGATGGTAATAAGGTTACTGCTCCTCTTCCCGGCACCCTTCTCAGAATCACTGCTAAGCAGGGCACAACCGTTAAGGAAGGCGATGAGCTTTGCGTTATTGAAGCTATGAAGATGGAAAATCCCATTGCTTCTCCTTTCTCCGGCACCGTAGTTTCCGTTGTAGCTAACGAAGGCGCTATGCTTGGTGCTGGCGACCTTATCCTTGTTATTGCGTAAAGGAGTAGGCTATGGCTAAGATTAAGATTACAGAAACTGTTCTGCGTGACTCGCATCAGTCTCTTGCTGCTACCAGAATGACCATCGACCAGATGCTTCCCATTCTTAAGGCACTGGATGACGTTGGTTACCACGCTCTTGAAGCGTGGGGCGGCGCTACTTTTGACGTTTGTATGCGTTTCCTTAACGAAGATCCTTGGGAAAGACTTCGCACTATTCGTAAGAATGTTAAGAACACCAAGCTTCAAATGCTTTTCCGTGGTCAGAATATTCTTGGTTACCGTCATTATTCTGATGACGTTGTTCAGTACTTTGTTCAGAAGTCTATAGCTAATGGTATTGATATAATAAGAGTTTTCGATGCGCTTAACGACGTTCGTAACCTCAAAACCGCTATTAAGGCTACCAAAAAGGAAAAGGGACATCTTCAGGCTGCTATCAGCTATACCACCAGCCCTGTTCATAATAATGAGTTTTTTGCGGATTTCTCTGTTCAGCTTGCAGAAATGGGTGCTGACTCTATTTGTATAAAGGATATGGCAGGCCTTCTTAAGCCTTACGATGCTTATGAGCTTGTAAAGGCTATAAAGGCTAAGTGTAATCTTCCTTTGGAAATACACACCCACTACACCACCGGTCTCGCTTCTATGACCATACTTAAGGCTATTGAAGCAGGTGCAGATATTATCGATACTGCTATTTCTCCCTTCGCTATGGGTACTTCTCAGCCCCCAACGGAGCCTATTGTTGCTACTCTTGCAGGCACACCTTATGACACCGGTCTTAATTTAGATAAGCTTGATGTTGTATCAAAGTATTTTGCAGATCTTCGTAACGAATATCTGGCAAGCGGTCTTATTGACCCTGCAGTGCTTAAGGTTGATGTAAACGCTCTTCGTTATCAGGTTCCCGGCGGTATGCTTTCCAACCTCGTTTCTCAGCTTAAGCAGCTTGGCAGCTTTGATAAGCTTCAGGAAGTTCTTGAAGAAGTTCCTCGTGTTAGAGCAGATGCAGGCTATCCTCCTCTTGTTACTCCAACCTCTCAGATAGTTGGTACTCAGGCAGTTCAGAATATTCTTCAGGGCGAAAGATATAAAATGGTTACCGGCGAATTTAAGGGCCTTGTTAAGGGCGCTTATGGTCGTACACCCGCTCCTATTGATCCTGAATTTGTTAAGAAGATAATCGGTGACGAAGCTCCTATCACTGCTCGTCCCGCTGATGCACTCAGCCCTGAGCTTCCTACCCTCAAGAAGGCTTGTGAAGAGTATTCCATTCAGCCCGAGGACGTTCTTTCCTATGCGTTGTTTGAAAAGGTTGCTGTTAAGTTCTTTGAACAGCGCAAGAAGGACCTTGCTGAAAAAGAAGCTGATGCAAAAGCATTGTTTGTTACCAAGGTTGAAGAAGAATAATAACGTTTTTCAAAGGAACGGGCAAGCTCGTTCCTTTGTTGTTTAAGGAGAGTGTATTACGAATGTTGAAAAAATCTTTTTCTTGCATCTTATCTTTACTTTTAATCGTGTTTGCCTTTTCTTCTTGCGGTTTGCTGGACGAGGTTGCCTCAGACGTTGACGTAAGCCAAGGAAGCGTAAGCTCTGATTCTGTAGATGCATCCGAGAATTTATCCTCCGGTGATTTGTCAAAGGGAGACCTTTTAAACACTGAAAGCTTTGATAGTATAGACAACGAAAGCTCTGCCATAGAAAGCGAGGAAAGCGGCGAAGAAAGTAGAGCCGTTATCGACGAAAACGGTGTGTATACCGGGGCTGCGGATGTGGGTCTTTATATACACACCTACGGTAAGCTTCCTAATAATTTCATAACCAAAAATGAGGCCCGTTCCTTAGGTTGGGAAGGTGGCGGTCTTGAGGAGTTTGCCCCGGGTAAGTGCATCGGTGGCGACAGATTTGGTAATTACGAGGAATTGCTCCCGGAAAAGGATGGCAGGTTTTATACCGAATGTGATATTGACACTCTTGGTAAAAGCAGCAGAGGTGCAAAACGAATAGTATTTTCAAACGACGGACTGGTGTACTACACCGATGACCACTATGAAAGCTTTACCTTGTTATATGGAGAAGAATGATGCGTGAAAAATATATAAGCATTGATTGTAATGAAATAAACAGCAAACAGGATTTGCACGAGGCTTTACGTAAGGAGCTGATTGGTGCCGAGTATTACGGCAATAATTTGGATGCACTTTACGATGTACTAACTTCTGTTAAAGGCGTGCATTTGAATTTTGAAAGCTTTTCAATCCTTTCTGACAGACTTGGAAACTATTACGATAAGCTGGTTAAG
>JAZSLS010000028.1:0-34972 GCA_045535465.1 Eubacteriales bacterium | reverse complement strand
TCTTATGGGAAGCAAAGAACGCATTTTGAAAAACAAACGAGGGGCCACCCGGCTCCTCGTTTCAGTCTGTAGGCTTTATCTACAGACTGAAAAAAGAGCAAGAGAAACAAAGCTGTTTTTCACGGAAAACGAGTGTTGGCGTAGTGACCTACGACAGCGAAGTTTTTTGTGAAAGTGCCCTGAATATATAAGATACAACTATTAGATGCTAAAATGCCTCCCGCTGCATACGAGAGGCATTTTGTGTTAATTGGTTATTTTTCCCTCAGGACACGTAAAGAGCGAGTTTGTCTTCGCTCTAAAACGAGGGGCCACTCGGCTCCTCGTTTTATTATTGCTTATTTTTTAAGCCAATTTTTGTATATAGCAAAAGCAAAGGCAATTACCGTAAGCAGCACGGCTATACCCACAACGAGCAAGAAACCCCACCCGTTTTGCTCAAAAGGAACAGGGACATTTATCCCCCACAGAGAAAAGACAAGCTGTGGTACAGTCAAAATTATAGTTACAGCCGCAAGCAGCTTCATTACCGTGTTTAGGTTGTTGGAAATAACGCTGGAATAGCCGTTCATAGTACCCGAAAGTATATCTCGATACACGGTACACATCTCAACAGCCTGTCGGTTTTCTACAATTACGTCCTCTAAAAGCTCCGCATCCTCGGGATAGGCACTTATAAAACGCATACGTGCAAGCTTTTCAAGAACCGCTTGGTCGCCCTTAAGACCCGTTGAAAAATACACCAAGCCCTTATCCAAATGCAAAAGCCTTATAAGCTCGTTGTTGTGCATACGCTCCCTTAGCTTTCGCTCTGTATTGGATATTTCCTTTTCGGTTCGGCGCAGGTAATACAAAAACAGCGTTGCGTTTTGAAAAAGAAGCTGAAGCACAAAACGACGGATTTTTGAGACCTTTATGTTTTTAACAGTACCATCCAAAAGCTGTGCAGGAAGAGCAGTTTCCTTAATGCATACAGTAACTACCTCTTTGGGTGTTACGATAATGCCGAAAGGTATTGTTGAATATTCAAGGTCAGCACCGTTTTTTTCCACTGTGGGGGTATCCACAATTATAAGGGTGCAGTCATCCTCCTCGTCAATACGGCTTCGTTCCTCTTCGTCCAAGGAAGAACGGATAAATGGTTCGGGGATGCTAAGGGTGGAACACGCAAAAAGTATTTCTTCTTCAGTAGGCGCTATCATACGCACCCAACAGTTTTCGGTATAATCTTCAATTTCCAATAATCTGCCATTTACATTCTTATAGTATTTAAGCATAAAAAAACACCTCCGCAAAAAATATACGAAAAGTACACCCCCTGCGAAAGCGTATAAAATCCCCTTGGTCTATATAAGCTGCACAGGCGGTATGTAGTTAAAAATTGTGTTAACAGATAATCGCACTCCGCTACTATCCACGCCTGTTTCACTCCCTTTTATATTTTGTGTTTTCAGTATATTCCTTTTGATTGTTTTTGTCAAGTTAATTATTAAAAAAGCAGTGGCGTTTCCGCCACTGCTAAGACTTATTCTTAATACATACCGCCCATACCGCCTGCCGCAGCTGCAGCCATCGCTGCATTAGCTGCTGCCGCATCTTCCTTCTTATCCGCAACCAGAGTTTCGGTAGTAAGAATCATAGATGCTACGGAAGCTGCGTTTTGAAGTGCAGAACGGGTAACCTTGGTAGGATCAACTATGCCGCTTTCTATCATATCAACGTAGGTTTCGGTATAAGCGTCAAAGCCATAACCGTCCTTACCGCAAGTCTTGATACGTTCGATAACAACGCTGCCTTCAAAGCCTGCATTTTCTGCTATCTGTCTTACGGGCTCTTCAAGAGCACGAACAACAATCTTAATACCTGTAAGAATATCGCCTTCAGCGTTTTCGCAAAGCTTTTCCACGGAAGGAATTGCGTTAACTATCGCTACACCGCCGCCAGGAACAATGCCCTCTTCAACAGCAGCCTTAGTTGCGTTGAGAGCGTCCTCTATACGGAGCTTCTTTTCTTTCATTTCTTTTTCGGTAGCCGCACCAACCTTGATAACGGCACCGCCGCCTGCAAGCTTAGCAAGTCTTTCCTGAAGCTTTTCCCTGTCAAAATCGGAGGTGGTGGTTTCGATAGCGGATCTTATCTGCGCTACACGAGCCCTAATTTCCGCACTATCGCCTGCGCCGCCAACTATAGTGGTGTTCTCCTTGTCTACCTTAATCTGTCTTGCGCTGCCAAGCTGATAGAGAGTAGCGTCCTTAAGCTCAAGGCCAAGCTCGGAAGAAATAACCTCGCCGCCTGTAAGGATAGCGATATCCTTAAGCATATCCTTACGTCTGTCACCAAAGCCGGGCGCCTTAACGGCAACACAGGTAAAGGTACCTCTAAGTCTGTTAACGATGATGGTAGAAAGAGCTTCTGCCTCTACGTCTTCGGCAATTATAAGAAGCTTTTTGCCTGCCTGAACTATCTGCTCAAGCAAGGGGAGGATTTCCTGAATGTTGGAAATTTTCTTATCGGTAATAAGAACAAGAGCATCATCAAGAACGGCTTCCATTTTATCCGTATCGGTAACCATATAGGGAGAGATGTAACCTCGGTCGAACTGCATACCTTCAACAACTTCACAGCCTGTTTCGGAAGATTTGCTTTCCTCAACGGTAATAACGCCGTCAGCGGTAACACGCTCCATAGCATCGGCAATAAGTTGGCCTATAACTTCGTCACCGGAAGAAACCGTGCCTACTCTTGCAATATCCTTACTGCCGTTAACCTTCTGTGCGGAAGCAACAAGATGCGCAACAGCAGCTTCAACAGCCATATCTATACCCTTCTTGATTATCATAGGGTTAGCGCCTGCGGCAACATTTTTCATACCTTCTCTTACAAATGCCTGTGCAAGAAGAGTAGCGGTGGTAGTACCGTCACCTGCGGCACCATTAGTCTTGGTAGCAACCTCTTTAACAAGCTGAGCCCCCATATTTTCAAAGGGATCGTCAAGCTCAATTTCCTTAGCGATGGTAACACCGTCGTTAGTTATAAGGGGTGCGCCGTACTTTCTGTCAAGAACGACATTACGACCCTTAGGCCCCATAGTAATCTTTACTGCGTTTGCAAGAGTATCTACACCCTTTACAAGTGCTTCTCTTGCTTCAACGCCTGTTTTTAGCACTTTAGCCATAACAAAAACCCTCCTGTTTATTACTCAACAACTGCAAGGATGTCGGACTGTTTAACAACAATATACTCAACACCGTCACACTTAACCTCGGTACCTGCATACTTGGAGGTAAGAACCTTATCGCCTACGTTTACACACATAGTAACCTCCTTACCGTCAACCAAGCCACCGGGACCAACAGCTATAACCTCGGCAACCTGAGGCTTTTCCTTGGCGTTGCCTGTAAGAATTATCCCACTTTTAGTAGTTTCTTCAGCTTCAACCATCTTTATAACAACACGGTCTGCTAAAGGTCTGATAGTCATAATAAATTCCTCCTAGTTACATTTATATCTTTCAAACAAGCATTTTAGCACATTTTGCCAAAAAAATCAAGGTCTTTTAATGTAAATTTACTACTGCTTTTGTTATTGTTTTATGATTTTTGCGTTTTTTTAAAAAACTGATAAAAGGTGCACGGGAGCATACCGTTATACAGCTTGCGTGCTTTATCTGCCTTTCTGCCAAAGCAACGTGGAAACATCTCGTTGCTGTTTATAACGTATATCTGCCAATTTGGAACAGACTGTTCAAAGACTTTGCCCATATCTCTGTAAAGCTTTTCCACCTCTGCTCTTTCCCCCATACGCTCACCATAAGGAGGATTTGTAACAATTGTACCTCTCGCACCCTCCACAGGAGAACGGAAAGAACGCACATCGCCCACTGCAAAACTAACTATTGATGACACTCCTGCACGTTTTGCATTCTGACGGCTTAGCTCCACACACTCGGGGTCTATATCAAAACCGTATATTCCGCCGTCCCATTTTCTAATTTTAGCTATTGCTTCTTCCCTTGCCTGCTTCCACATACTGTCACCAAGGAAAGGCAGTTCCTCCCCGGAAAAGCTACGCTTAAGTCCGGGTGCAGTGTTGGTACAAAGCAATGCGGCTTCTATCGGAATAGTACCGCTGCCACAAAGAGGGTCAACGGTAAGTACCCCTTCTCTGGGTCTGGACATTGTAACCAGCGCCGCTGCAAGCGTTTCCCTAAGAGGGGCTGCATTGGAAACAGGACGATAACCTCGCTTGTGCAAACCTACACCTGATGTATCTATCATTATTGAAGCTTTATCCTTAAGTATAAAAAACTCTATCTGTACGGTTGCACCCGTTTCTTTAAAAAAGCTTTCTTTATAGCTTAGCTTTAGCTTTTCCACAACAGCCTTTTTAACTATCTTTTGACAGTCGGGAACGGAAAACAGCTTTGATTTTATAGCGTGGCCTTTAACAGGAAAAGCGTCCAACCTACCTATGTAGTTTTGCCAATCAATAGACTTTACCCCTTCAAACAAAGAGTCAAAGCTATACGCATCAAACTCCGCAAGTCTTATGAAAAGCCTTTCGGCATAACGAAAATTAACGTTGCAACGGGCAACGGCATCAACGGGTGCTTCAAAAACCACACGCCCATCTATTGTTTCAAGACGCTTGTACCCTAAAGCGTCTATATCATCGGCAACAAATTTTTCCATACCGAAAAGACAGCTCGCTACAAATATCATATAGCCTCCACTAATACATTTTTGTCTAAGATACTACATATATGTTAAATAAAATTAAACTATCCGTTTATTTTTTGTATATCCACAGAAAACACGCCCCGACGGGTTCCGTCGGGGCGTTGTAATACGTTGTAATAATATATATGAACAAGGATTACTCCGTGGGTTCAATCACACCGTAGGAGCCGCCCTTGCGCTTATAAACAAGATTTATAACACCTGTATCGGAATTGCGGAACATATAAAACTCGTGAGAAAGAAGGTTCATCTGCATAATTGCTTCCTCTACGGTCATAGGCATAATTTCAAACTTTTTAACCTTAGAAATTTCAAGCTCGTCCTCTATCTCATCCGCACCGATATCTGCAAAGGTATCCTTTGCGAAGTGCATTTTTTTGGCAAGTCTGGTACGGTTTTTGCGTATCTGCCTTTCCAGCACCTCTTGCACACGGTCTATTGCGTTGTATACCTCCTTATCCGTTTCCTCAGCACGGAATATTGCACCGCCCTGCCTTATCGTAACCTCAACACGCACCTTGCCGCCTTCTTCCTTAAGCGTAACCTTTGCTTCGGTTTCAACAGGAAAGAACTTATTCAACTTGGAAAGCTTTTTTTCAATACGTGCCTTAACATCCTCAGTTGCTTCGAACTTACGGGTGATGATAGCAATTTTCATTACCGTCTTCGTACTACCACGGGGATCGTACCGTGGTGGTACACTCCCTTCTAAATAGATTAATCAAAGTGTAGTACCTTTGACACAACTATTTTAGCACACTAGGTTAAAATTGTCAAGAACTTTTTGGAAAGGCCAGCTTGTTTTGTGCAAAAACTACAAAACCGTATCAGCGTGACGAGTTGCGTGGCAGGAGATATTTACCGCTACAGGTAAGCCCGCTATATGAGTAGGCGCAGACTCAACAGCCACCCAAAGACACGTTGTTTTGCCGCCAAAGCCTGCAGGACCTATTCCGGTTTCGTTAATCTGTTGTAACAAGGCCTTTTCAAGCTCTTTGTGGGCTTTGCTATACTTCCCTACTTTTCTGGTTAAAGCTTTTTTGGAAAGAAAAGCACTGTAATCAAAGCTGCCGCCTATGCCCACACCTACAATAATGGGCGGGCAAGGATTAGCGCCAGCTTTGACTACCGTTTCCGTAACAAAGGCCTTTATCTCATCAACGCTTGCAGTAGGGTTAAACATTTTAAGTGCGCTCATATTCTCACTACCAAAGCCTTTCGGCATAGCAGTCAGCTTTATCTTATCCCCTTTTACAAGCTTTGTATATATTATAGCCGGCGTATTGGTTTGGGTGTTTTTACGGCTTAGAGGGTCTGCCGCAGAAAGGCGCAGTTTACCACCCACGTAGGCACGCTTTACGCCACGGTTTACGGCTTTTTCAAAGTCGCCCTCTATATGAACATCCTGCCCAATTTCCGCAAATACAAAGGCGAGACCAGTGTCCTGACATATCGGAACACCACTTTTTTCGGCAAGACGTGCGTTGTCACACAGCTTACACAAAACCGAAGCGGCTCGGCAATCCGCCTCAGCACACTGAGCTTGTTTTATAGCATTGTACACGTCTTTGGGAAGCTTTACAGCCGCTTTTTTAAACAAATCGCAAACGGCGTTTTCTATTTCCTTTGCAGTAACGGTTCTCATAATATCCTCCATAAAGAATATGCTTCACCGCTTGGGTGAAGCATAGCTATGTTATTGTGCGTAATCATTATAAAAAACTATTTCGTTGCGGAAGTGATAGTTTAAAAGTCTTGCACGGCGTTCATAATACGCATCGTCTTTTTCTTCAGCAAGAAGCATCTCGTATTCTGCAATATCATCCTCAAGCTGAATAATCTCAAATTTTTGTTTTTCAATAGTATCCTCAAGCTCATTCATACTGATTTGAAGATTAACAATTGCAACAAGGAACACAATAAGCAAGCAATACACAGTAATGCGGATAACGGTATTCTTATTTCTTTTCATCGTGTTCCTCCTTTATTTTATTCAAAACCGTTTGATGCAAAACGCCTAATGTACCTTATGTCCCGTTCCGTTGCGTGCCTTGCACGGCGAACGGCGACTGCACACGAAAAAGCTAAACAAGCTTTTTTAATAGGCGGCGTTAACCACCCCTTTAGCTTTCTTGCGGCAGGCACGGTAAACAAACCTATGGAAAACCTGTACGAAAAAAAGCCAACAAGCGCACCTACGGCGGCAAACATACGTACCACACCCATAGTTGCGTTAAAAATAAACACGGTAAAAACCAAAGCAGACATTATGCAAAACAAAACGTCCTCAAAAAACAGCTTTATACGACCGCCTACGTACACAACCCTTATCAACCGAAAAAAGTCATATATCAAGCCGAGAATACCGCCAACTGCTAAAGAAGCCAAAAAAGCTGCACCACGGTCCTGAAACAAAAGCAACCACATACTTTAACCAAAAAGCCTGGAAAACAACCCCTTTTTAGGTTGCTCGTCCGTATAAACAATTGCATCAATATGACCCGAAAGGCTAACCTCACCGCTTTCAAGTGAAAGCTTGACTATGGAAAGCCCTGTGCCGCTTACGGCAAGAACGGTGCCGTCACAGTCAAGATTAACCATACCGTCATCAAAGCTAAGCACCTCGTTAATACCCGTAAGAGCCAAAAAGGACCTGCCCGTAAGATGGGCCGACGTACTGTTTTTATTATCTGCCATATCACATACCCCTTAACGTTAATACATTAAAAGATATGCAACCGAATTATTTTTATGACAACACCTCGTACATAGAAGAAGCGTCCGCTTTAGCAACGTGTTCGCTTAAAGCAAGCACACGAAACTTAAGCGTGCGGGTACCGAAAGCAACCTCAACAATATCGCCAACCTTAAGTATACGAGACGCCTTGGCAGGAGCACCGTTCACGGAAACGTATGAGCTGTCACAAGCCTCGTTGGCAACGGTGCGCCTTTTGATAATACGTGACACCTTCAAAAACTTATCCAAACGCAAAACAGATACCCCCAATAAAAAGCAAACTATTTTTTAACAGCATCCTTAAGAGCTTTTGCGGGAGAGAAAGAGGGAGCCTTAGAAGCAGGAACAACGATTTCTTCCTTGGTTCTGGGGTTACGGCCGGTTCTTGCCTTTCTTTCCTTAACCTTAAAGCTGCCAAAGCCGGCAATCTTAACTTCATCGCCATTAGCTAAAGCTTCTTCAATAGCTGCAAAAACAGCATTAACTGCTGCCTTAGCAACGCTCTCCTTTATATCTGCGCCTTTAGAAACTGTTTCAATAAGTGTAGACTTGTTCATTATAAATCCTCCAATTTTAATGTGAACTTATTATAACAATATAATCGTACAAATTCAAGTGTTTTTTGAAAAAAAGTTATTTTTTTGCTTTTAATTAGCCTTTTTTGCCCTATTCCACAGGTCAAGCATCTCTTCTTCAGTCTTTTCGGATAGGTTTACTCCCTCATCGTTTGCGTTTTTTTCTACAAAAGCAAACCTTTTTACAAATTTTTCGTTCGCTTTGTGTAATGCTTCCTCGGAGTCAACACCTGCAAGTCTTGCGGTGTTAACCACAGCAAGGAGTAAATCGCCCGCTTCTTCCTCGATATGTTGGATGTTTCCCAAAGCCAACGCCTCTCTAAGCTCTCGAATTTCCTCTTCTGCTTTAGCCAAGGCATCCTCGGCGGAGGCAAAATCAAAGCGCTGTTTTGCGGCTTTTTTACCTATTTTATCTGCTCTTACCAAGGCAGGCAATGCCTTTGATATGCCCTCTATACTTGCCGTTGCAGTCTTTACACCCTTGTTTGCCTGTTTAATGTTCTCCCAATTTTTAAGCACCTCACTTGTGCTGCTAACGCTAACGTCGCCAAAAACGTGAGGGTGTCTTACTATAAGCTTTGAACATATACCGGTACACACGTCGCCTACGTCAAAACCGCCGTCAGATGCGGATATACTTGCGTGAAGCACCGTTTGAAGCATAACATCGCCCAGCTCCTCGCAAAGCAATTCCTTGTCATCCAGGTCAATGGCTTCCGCCGCCTCGTATGCTTCCTCCAACATATTTTTTCTTATACTTTTATGGGTCTGCTCCCTATCCCAGGGACATCCACGCTCGTGCCTTAAAACCTCAACTATAAGGCAAAGGTCTTCAAAATTATAGTTTATTTTCGCTTTAAGTGCCGAAACGGCACTATCAAATTCCTGATTAGTCATCTTTATCCTCCGTAATTTTAAGAAGCCTGAGCTTTATAAGCAGTGACGCAATACGGTTACCAAAGGGCAAAAGCCTTACTTCTTTTTCGGTTATGCCCTTTATTGCAAGCAAAATGCCTGCATAGGCAAAGACACCGAATATGCCCGAAATTACCAGACGGGCAAAATTGTCCAAACGGCCGTCGTTGGTTATAAACTCACCCGTAAGCTTATAAATGCCAAAGCACACTCCTCCGCTGACTAAAGCACCAATCAAGGGCTTTATAAACAGCCTTAAAGGTGAAACGCCGTTAATACCGCTTTTTTTAAGGAACACGGAATTAAGAGCGTAAGCAACGACATAACACAAAACAGTGCTGATAGGTGCTCCGTATATATTCACAGCTTTGTTTCTGATAAGAATAAAGTCCGTAACAAGTAAAAGCCCCGAGCCGCAAAGAACGGAAACCATAGGCAACCAGGTCTTGCCTATCGCTTGCAGCAAGGCATTTGTAGTGGATACAAGAGAGATGAATATCACACCCACTGCAAGAATGGACAAAGCGTTAGATGCCAAATCGACAGGCATAACGGTAACACCGTTTATATCTATCGGATCACCCCAAGAGCTACCGTAAAGAGTAGATATAACAGGTCTTGCCAGCACAAAAAGCATTGCAGCGCAAGGTAAAGCTATAAGCCCGCTTATTCTAAGCGACGACTTTATGTAGCCGTTTACGCCCTTAGTATTCTTTACAGCCAACGCACCTGATATAGCAGGAAGTATGCTTACCGCTATAGGGAAAACCAAGGTAGAAGGCAAAAGGTCTGCCAGCTTGGTTGACAAGGTAGTGTAAGCACTGTACATATCTCCTGCGACTTTATCGGAAAAACCGGAACTGATAAGCGCCTTTTTGATAATAAGCGTATCCGCAAAATGAGACAAATACAAAGCAGAGCTGGTAATGGTAACAGGAATGGCAATTTTAAGAAGCTTTGCACTGATTTCTTTATTGCTGTCGCTTTCCTTATCCAAAAGCTCAACGTTATTCTTATGAGAAAAACGCTTATATATCCACAAGTATATCATACCGAGGAAAATACCAACGGTTATACCCGATATAGCCCAAGCCGCCTGCACCGCAGGAGCATCTCCTCTTTGGTTAGACCAATACGCCATACCAAGACCTACCGTAAGCTTAAAAAACGCCTCTATAAACTGAGAAACGGCGGTAGGCACCATATTTCTAAGCCCCTGCAAATAACCTCTTATGGCAGAAACTATGCAAATGGTAAACAAAGAGGGAGCTATTACACGCATAGCGTAAACGCTATCGTTATGCTCGGAAAAGCCCGCTATTTGCTCTGCAAAAACAAACATAAACAAAGCGCAAATAAAACCTATTATGCCAAACATAAGAAGACACAGCTTATATATGCGCTCCGCTTCGTATTTACGACCACGTTTAGCCGCCGCCGCAACCATACGAGAGGTAGCAACAGGCAGACCTGCAGTAGATATCATATAAAGCATTGCGTAAACAGAATAGGCGGCGTTGAATATACCCATATTCCCTTGCAGCAGCACGCCCATAGGTATGCTGAAAATAACACCTATTATCTTTACGGCAAAGTTGGAAACCGATATAATTGAAGCTTCTACAAGAAAGCTTTTTTCGCTTTTTTTCACTTTTTTATTTTGTCCTTTGTGTTATAAACTCTCTCATTAAAGAATGAGGTTCGATAGCCTCCTTGGGCAAGGAGGGCAAGGGGCTGAGTTCAGCTATAAGAGCGTCAGCCTTAGCACGGTTAGGGCTATCTGCGGGAACCTCCTCAAGCATACGAATAGCATCGTCACGCATAACGTAAAGCTCGTAATTTATATAAGTGTTTATCTTGGCATCTGCAGTATCCATATAAGGATAAATATACTTGCGTGTGCCTTTTTCAACGTTTTCCCACATAGAAAGGGTATTATCTGCGCTGGAGCTTCTCTTATAATAGTCACGAACTATTCTGCGCACAAGTCTGGGCTCGTCATCCTTATCGGTATTTGCATCAAGGTAAACCTTAAAGGTTTTTGCGGGGTCAATATAGCTACCGCATATTTCGGGATTAAGGGAATGAAGCCCTTCAACTATGCAAAGCTCGTCGTCCTCAAGACTCATTCTCTTATAGGTATCGCTTCTTCTCTGTTTTTGAAAAATAAATCTGGGCATCCAAGCGCTTTTGCCATCGCAAAGAGCGCTAAAACAACCGTGAAGCAAATCAAGATCTAAGCTTTCGGGGCACTCATAATCAGGAGTGCCGTCCTCGTTATAAATAGCATCCTCGGGATGACGGTAAAAATCATCAAGAGAAATAAGCTCGGTTTTTATACCGCGAGCGTTAAGATATTGGGAAAGTCTTTCGGTTGTAGGTGTTTTACCTGCGCAGGAAGCACCGCAAACGAAAACCATTTTTACAGTCTTTTTTTCAATTATTCTGTTAGCAACCTCAAGAACAGCCGCTTCGTAAGAGGCTTCATCCTCTAAAAAAGCTTTGCTGATATCTGCATAGTATCTTTCCATCTTTAATCCTCCGCAAAAAAATCCAAAATTCGTCTCTCGCCTATTCCTTCAGGCGCAGCTAAGTACTCAAAGGGATATTTGGGGAAAGCTATACGGTCAATTTTTCCGCCGTCTGCAGCAACAAGCTTGGTTATTGCAGAAGCTCCGCAAGCAAACACTGTGTTGGTTTCCTCCATCATCAGAACGTTGTAGTCACATTCGGTTCCGGGAGTGGCATAGCCAACGTTTTCAGCGTTACCTATTGTATTCTTTTGTCTGTAAAGATAGTAGGGGTATAGCCCTGCTTCCGAAAGCCTACCGCAAGCGTAAGAAACGCAACGTCTTGCATTATAGCCGGCGGCATCGTATATGCCGCTTTCATCAAAACGCATAGGTGCAGCATTCTTTACGGACAAGGTATGAACGGTTATATTATTAAAGCCCGTGGAGATAACATCCTCAAGGCTTTTCTTAAAGCCTTCAAAATCATCTCCGGGTAGCCCTGCTATCAGGTCTGCGTTAACTGATTTAAAATCCAGCGACATAGCGTCTTCCGCCGCACTAAAGAACTGCGCTGCACTGTGAGCACGCCCTATACGCTTTAAAACCTCATCATCGGTTGTCTGAGGGTTAATGCTTACCCTATCCACGCCGTAGCTTTTAACAAGAGCAAGCTTACCTTTAGTAGTCGTATCCGGTCTGCCCGATTCAAAGGAAAACTCCTTTATACCGGAAAGCTCAAAGTCGCTGTGAATACGCTCCATTATTGCCTTTATTTGCTCTTCGTTTAAAACCGAAGGAGTTCCGCCCCCTATATAAATTGAGCGTAAATTAAAACCCGTTTGCTTTATTATCTTAGCTGTACGAGCCAAATCACCGTCCAACCTTTTTAGGTAGTCGGGAATAGTTTTAAACAGCTTATCATTGCTGTAAGAAACAAAAGAGCAATACTCGCATCTTGTAGGACAAAACGGGATAGCTATATACAGGCAACAATCCTTTGAAGTGTAGGGAACGAGCATACGTGCTTCCGTTTCGGCTATGGAGAGACTAAGCTCGGTTTTTTCGTCCGATACCAAGTGGTCTTTTTCAAAAAGGCGCTTAACCGCTTCCCTTTCAAATCCCTTATCAAGGTAATACCTTGCACGTTTAACGGGACGAAGCCCTGTAAGGTAGCCCCACGGAGGCGTAAAACCGAATAAGGCTTTACCTGCTTTTAAGAAAGCGTTACCTACGGATGCCTGTGCGGTAAACGCCATATCCGCATCAAAAGAAAAGTCACGAGGGGAAAGAAACGCTTCAGCACTTTCCATACGCTCCCTTGCCCAAAGGGTAACCTTGGCAAACACGTGCGCTACGCCGTCCACTTCCCTCTCCTCCAAAAAGAAAGCGGCTTTGTTTTCCGCTTCTTTAAGACCGGGAGGGAATTTTTCACCGGGATAATATAGCATACACAAGGTTTGAAAATGATAATCGTTTAAATATGCCGTGTTGTTTTCAATATTCAGTACCATTATTTTAACTCATCCGTGTCTATTATTATGGTAACAGGACCGTCGTTATCGGCGCAGACCTTCATATCTCCGCCAAAAACGCCGCCCTTAGTGGGAACAAGCTTTCCCAATTCCTCAAGCATAAAGTCATAAAGTGGCTGGGCAACAGACGAACCTGCTGAACGGATAAACTCAGGTCTGTAGCCGTGACGAACATTACCGTAAAGGGTAAAGTTAGATATCAAAAGTATTTGGCCGCCTACGTCCTTAACGGAAAAGAACATTTTATCCCTATCATCACAGAATATGCGAAGACCCGCTATTTTTGACGCAAGCTTTTTTGCCTCTGCTTCGGTATCATCATTCTTTATACCCAGTAAAACCAAAAGACCGTGACCGACAGAAGACACCAAGCGTCCGTCAACGGAGACGCTTGCCGCATTAACACGCTGAACTACTGCTCTCATTAGCCACCTCTCACCACGTCGGTTACGTTTTTAAGCCTTTTAAGACCCGCCATTATAGAGCGAAGATGCTCTATATTACTACATTTAAGAGCTGCTTCCACAGAACAGTTGTCACCCTTTCTGTGAATGCTTATAGAGCTTACTGCAACGTTCATATCAGTAAGCGCCAAGGTTATATCCGCCAAAAGGCTTTGATTGAACACCGCAAACACGGTAATCATTGCGTCATAATTCCCCGTATGCTTTTCGGGTGAAACTGCCTTGTCGTTCCACGAAGCAACTATCCATCTTCCCGAATTCTCAGGGTCGTTCATACCAATGGTAGCGTTAGGACATTCAAACTTATGAATGGAAACACCGTGACCTTTTGTAATAAAGCCCACTATGGTATCACCCGGTATGGGGTTACAGCATTTAGCATACTTAACCTCACAGTTATCTACACCATCTATTATTACACTTTGAGAATCGGAATAAAGCTTGGTAGGCTTTGGCAAAGTGGTAACGGTAGCAGGCTTTGCATTGCCTTCGGGATTAACTATACGGTCAAACTCATCTCTAAGCTTTATGCTTATCTTAGATACAGATAAGCCGCCGTAGCCTATATTGTTATACAAATCGTCTGCATCGTTAAGACCCAAACGGGTAGCGATATTAGTTACTATTTCAGTCTTCTGAGCTTCGCTGAAAGTTCTGCCAAAGCGTTTAAGCTCACGGTCTACCTCCATCCTGCCGATGGTGATATTTTCGCTTCGTCTTTCCTTTTTGTAATACTGGCGTATCTTGTTACGTGCTTCGCTGGTGCGAACTATCTTTAGCCAATCTCTACTGGGGCCCTTTGACACGGAAGAGGTAAGAACCTCCACTATTTGACCCGTTTGCAGCTTACAATCTATGGGCACTATATTACCGTTTATCTTTGCGCCCACCATTTTATTACCCACTGCAGAATGGATAGCATAAGCAAAGTCGATAGGCGTACTGTTACAAGGAAGGTTTACCACGTCGCCCTTTGGGGTGAATACAAATATCTCATCCTCAAAAAGGTCGATTTTAAGCGGCCCTATAAGCTCATCTGTATCGTTAAGTCCTCGTTCGGTTTCAATAAGAGTGCGTATCCAATACAGCTTATCGTCAATATCCCTTTGTACCTGCTCACCTGTTTTATACTTCCAATGAGCGGCAAGACCATATTCGGCAACATTGTGCATTTCCCAAGTTCTTATCTGCACCTCAAAGGGGATACCCTCGTGCCCCATAACGGTGGTATGAAGGGAACGGTACATATTAGGCTTGGGGTTGGAAATATAATCCTTAAATCTGTTAGGTATGCTCTTAAACTGCTCGTGGATAGTGCCCAAAGCCGCATAGCACTCCAGCTCGGTATCCACAATAATACGCATAGCATAAAAATCGTATATCTCGTCAAAGGTTTTACCCTGATTGAACATCTTTTTATAGATGCTGAAGATGGACTTCACCCTACCCACAAGATGGTAGCGGATGTTATAGCTTTTAAGATTTTCCTCTACCATTCTTTGAGCCATCTCAAGGAAGTTCTTGTTCTCGCCGTAACGTCTTTCTATATCACGCTTTACGTCGTTGTAGCCTACCGGGTCAAGATATTGCAGGGATAAATTTTCCAGCTCGTGCTTAATCTTTTGAATACCCAGTCTGTGAGCTATAGGCGCATAAACGTGCATTGTTTCCAGTGCAATTGAACGCTGCTTTTCCTCGCTTTTGAAGGAAAGCGTGCGTATATTATGAAGCCTGTCTGCAAGCTTTACAAATATAACTCGGAGATCCTTTGACATAGCAAGGAACATTTTACGCAGATTTTCTACGTTTTCCTGCTCCTTATTTTCAAAATTGATGTGAATAAGCTTGGTTATACCGTCAACTATCTCAGCCACGTCATTACCAAACTTTTTCTTGATAACGAGAAGAATATTATCCATTTTATCGGAACAATCCTCTACGGTATCGTGCAACAGTGCGGCACAAACCGAATCCGTATCAAGCTGAAGCTCCAAAACTATTTCCGCAACGGAAAGCGGATGGGTAATGTACGGCTCGCCCGATTTACGCTTTTGGCCATCGTGCAGAGAAGCCGCAAACTCATACGCCTGCATTACCTTATCCGCATCAATATAGCTTTTGTCTTTAATTAGCTCCATAAGGCTTTGTATATCCTTAATCAAGCCGACACCCCCTTGTGTTTAATATAATTTATGGTTTTCTTTTATTTTGATCAAAAGCGGAGATTTGTCCAAATTAACTTTGCCGGTAAAAGGTAAAAGCTTTAGCTCCACCAAATCACTGCCGGAAACGAAACAACATTCCGCAAGCTTGCACTCCTCAAGAACGTCAAAAATTATCCGCAAAGCGCAAAGGCTAATCTCATCCCCGCCTCCGTTTTCCCTAATTTGTCTTTGGATATAACCAAGGGATAAACGCTTTTTATCGTTTCCCGCTTCACGTTTTAAAATTCTAAAAAGAATACGGAATTGGGAAAGCGTAGGAACTGCACACAAGGGCAAATCCTCGTAATTGCCGTCGGTGGTTGCAGCAACATAAAAGGCTTGCTGTTTTTCGTGTTCACACATAACGTCAGCACTGTAACGCATTTTCTTAACAAACAGCTTTGCCTCGCAAACACCTCGGTATTCGTTTGCTTCAAGGGTAAACATTATATCACAGCAATCGCCCACACGGAAGACAAACTCGCTGTACTGCATACCAAAATAAACGGCATTAAAAGTTTTTTCAGAACCGTTTGGACGAATGCGAAGCTTTATATGCTTGCCACCCGAAAGAGGGTGAACGTCCACAATTACGGCGTTGGGAAGCATAAGCAAGGGAACAGAATTTTGAAGTCCAAAAGGCTCAAGAGCAGAAAGCTCCTCTGCCTGTTTTAAGTTTATATCCGAAATACTTACCACGGCGTCTGCTTCCAGAGCGTGAATAGTTTCGTCATCGGGAAGTCTTTCCGCAGCGTAAGCATTTATACGCTCGGAAAACGCTTCCAGCATATCACGTTTTATGGTAAGGCCCGCTGCCAGCTCGTGACCGCCGTATTCGGTTAAAAGGTCTGAACAAGCACTAAGCGCTTCCAGCATAGAAAAGCCCTTTATGCTTCTGCCGCTTCCCTTACCTACGTCACCGTCAAAGCTGAAAAGAATGGAAGGCTTTGAATAGCGCTCGGTTATCCTGGATGCAACCACGCCGATAACGCCCTGATGCCATCCGTCAGAGCCTAAAACGTAAACGCCGTTATCTCTTATACCGTCTATCTGCTTGGTTGCTTGCTCGTATATCTCAAACTCGGTTACTTGGCGTTCTCTATTGATGCTGCAAAGCTCTTCGGCTAAAGCTGAAGCACTTGCATAATCATCGGAAAGCAAAAGCTCAACTGCGCTTTTTGCATTACGAATACGACCGGCCGCATTAATACGAGGTGCCAAAACAAAACCAACGCCAACAGAGTTAATTTTCTTTCCTTCCCCCGTTTTGCCAAACATTCCGCAGCATTCCATTAAAGCTCTAAGCCCCAGGTTGCTCGTATTCTGCAAATTACGTATGCCGTTTGCGGTTATATACCTGTTTTCGTCAACTATAGGCATAACGTCTGCAATAGTACCTATGGCAATAATGTCACCAAAACGCTTAAGTATATCCTCGGCTCCGCCGTCAAGAGCAGAAAGAAGCTTATAAACCACGCCTACACCTGCAAGCTGTTTAAAGGGATAGGAACAATCCTCCCTGTGAGGGTTAACAACGGCTACAGCGGAAGGCAACACTTCTCTGCAACTGTGATGGTCGGTTATAACCATATCAATGCCTATGGATTTCGCATACTCGGTTTCTTCGACTGCGGTTATACCCGTATCCACAGTAATTATAAGGTCAACTTCACCTTTAAGGTTTTCTATCGCTCTTTTGTTTAGACCGTATCCGTCCTCCAGTCTGCCGGGAATGAAAAAGGTGCAAGGAACACCTTTTTCGGAAAGATAGGTGTACAGAATTGTTGTAGAGGTAACACCGTCAACGTCGTAGTCACCGTAAATACACACTCTTTCTTTTTTCTCAATGGCGGCCTTTATTCTGGCAACAGCCTTATCCATATCCTTCATCAAAAAAGGGTCGTAATCGCAAGAAGCGTTAAAGGAAAGAAAGTTGCGAACCTTATCAGGGGTATCATAGCCTCTGGCACAAAGGATGCGCACCGTTAAAGGCATAAGCCCCGTTTCGTTTATAATATTATCAACACTGATTTTATCTGCTTCTCTTACCGTCCAAAAATTTTTCACTTATCTATATCATCCAATCATCAAAAAATATTAGCTCTTATATCTAACCTCGGGAAGAATCCTCCGGCACTGCAGTTATTACAACATCCACAGATATCTTATCAGTGGTAAACACACCGTTTATATCCTTAAACATAACAGTTGCCCCCAAGGCGTAGTACTTAGCACCGTCAACCGGACTTTCTCCCGCCTCGAATACGTCGGAAAAGTCCACCACAACGTCTATCTTACCGTGGATTTGCTCGATAGACTTCTTATATCCTCGGATTGTTATAGCAACCTCTTCGGGAGCTTCCGCACCATCTTCTGCGGTGAAGCTGTAGGTTGCAGCAAACCCCTCGGGCAAATTAACACTCTTTATATCGCTTGCACTCACTCTATGAGTATAAGACTGAATGTCTTTTAGCTGTATATCAACCGTTGCTTCGGTAATGCTGTCAAGATACTTAACGTTATCACCGTAATCGGGAAGCTCCATAACGGCGTTATACTCTTTTTCAAAAGTAGTTTCGTCAACGGAAAGAGTAATCTCTTCCATTCTTTTAATTCTATCAATGCTGCCCTTAACTCTAACAGTTTGAGGAGAAACGCTTATATTGGCATTTTCAGTGCTGAATACACCGCCTGTGAATTTAACAACCACGGGCAGCTCCTTTTCCATATACAAGTGGATATACACGTCGACCTTTGCATTAACTATCTCGTCGCCGTTAGGGTCGGTAACCTTTATATAAGACATAGAAACAGGCTTGCCGTCCTTATCGTACAGCTCGATTTTTTTACCAAGTATTAGCTTAGGCTGCTCAAGCTCACCTACGTCTACGTTAACCACTGCCCTATCCACACGCTCTATTACGGAAGAAGAGCCGGTTACATTAACAGTACTGCAGGTAATGCATTCGGGTACAGCCTCATACATAATGTCCAAGTTACCGGAAACCATTACCACGTTTACGGGCAGTTCCTTGACTGTGGGGATAGCCAAGCCCACCACAACGTGAGTAATGGAAAGCGCATTTGTTTCCACAAGAGTTATACCGTCGGGAAGCTCCACGTTAATCTCTGCGTTTATTTCACCGTCGCTGGGAGCATTACGAACATCAACAAAAGCGTTGATATCGTTATTATCTACCTTGTTTATATCTGCTTTTTTACCGTAAACGGTTACGTTAACAAGCTTACCTTCACCGGATTCCACCACTATATCGGACTTTGTGGGAGCCAACACTTGAACAGGAACGCTGTAAAAGGTCTTTTCTACAACGGTATCGTAATCCGCTACGTAAAACCAAAGAGTAAGAGCACATACAAAGGCAACGATTATATAACCCATAGTGCTTAAAGTAATGCCTGCTATAAGCTTATCAAGCTTTGACTTAGCGTTTACGCTTATATTTTTTTCTTGAGGATTATTCTTGATTTTCTTCATTCTTATCCTCCTTTTTGTCGTGCTTCTGGTTCTTATCGTCGGAAAGCAAATGTTCTACCAACAGTTTTTCAAGACTTGCGGCAGAATAACCACGTTTAAGCTTGCCGTCAATTGCAACGGAAATGACACCTGTTTCTTCAGACACCACCACAACAACTGCATCGCTTACTTCACTTACGCCTATGGCCGCACGGTGACGAGTACCAAGCTCCTTCATAATATCAGGGTTTTGAGTAAGAGGAAGAAAACAACCTGCTGCGTAAAGCCTGTTATCTCTCACTATCAAAGCACCGTCGTGAAGGGGAGCTTTGTTAAAGAAAATGTTACCAATCATCATAGAGTTTATCTCTGCATCGATAACTGTACCGTTCTTTGCTATATCTCCCATCTTGGTTTCACGTTCAAAAATTATAATTGCACCCGTCTTAGTAGCCGCAAGTCTTTCGGCAGCTTTACAAACCTCGGTAATACCATCCATATACTTCTTTATATCCGTAGTAGAGGAAAACATAGACTTTATGTTTTTAATTGAACCTGTGCCCATTTTTTCCAACGCACTTCTGAGCTCAGGCTGGAAAATTATAAGCAAAGCAACAAGACCTGCCTGTGTAACTGACTTAAGTAAGAAGTTTAAGGCACGCATATCAAACATATCGCTTATAACAAGCAGCACCAGAAACAGAATAACGCCTGCTGCCAGCTTGCTTGCACGACGGTCTCTTAAAAACTTAAATGCAAAATATATAATTACGGTTACAAGCAGAATGTCAACGGTATCGTTGATCGGTGAAAACTCAACCGACGTAAACATTTCAACAAATCTGCCCCACAAAGCCTTAAGTTCAGCCATTAACAAGTCCCCCTTCTATACGGCGGCTAAAAATATATTGCTGTTTTTTACTGACTAAAAATCCGTCTCGGGTAAAGCGCTTAAGCTGCCGATAAGCTTTTTTACCGCAATAGCACGGTGACTTACTTCGTTTTTCTCCTCGGAAGCAAGCTCTGCAAAGGTTTTTTCAAAAGGCGGGTAATAAAACACCGGATCGTATCCAAAGCCGCCGTTGCCCTTAGGCTCTTTGATAATTATGCCGCTGCATTCTCCACGCTCACTTATAATCTTACCGCTTGGTAACACGGCACACATAACGGTGGTAAATCTTGCTGTTCGCTCACCGTCGGAAACGTTTTCCATTTCACTTAACAGCTTAGAAATAAGCATATCAGAGCTTGCACCCTCTCCTGCATAACGTGCAGAATAAACTCCGGGTGCACCATTTAAGGCATCAACCTCAAGACCACTGTCGTCGGCAACTGTTGCCATACCTGTAAAATCGGCAACTTCCTTTGCTTTTTTGTATGCGTTACCCTCAAAAGTATCCGCATCCTCAACCACCTCACCGGTAAAGCCACATTCGGCAAGGCTTATAACCTGCAAAAAGTCGCAACCGCTTGAGACAAGAATTTCATTAAATTCCTTTATCTTGGAAGGATTATTGGTCGCCAGAACTATTTTTTTCATTATCAAACATCGCCTTTACAAAATCTTCACCGTTAAAGGGCTGCAAATCCTCTGCACCCTCGCCAACACCGATATACTTAACGGGAATTCCAAGCTCACGCTTGATGGAGAGAACGATACCGCCCTTTGCAGTGCCATCCAGCTTGGTCAAAACTATACCGGTTATCTCAGTTATCTTAGAAAACTCCTTAGCCTGTACCAATGCGTTCTGACCGGTAACCGCATCAAGAACAAGAAGAGTTTCCTTGGAACAGCCGGCAAGCTCCCTGTCAATAACACGGTTTATCTTTGCCAGCTCATCTATAAGGTTTTTCTTATTATGAAGTCTTCCCGCCGTATCAACGATAAGCACGTCACACTGCTGCTTCTTAGCGGCGTTGATAGCATCAAATACCACAGCCGCAGGGTCTGCACCTTCGTTTTGCTTAATTATCGGCACGTCGTCTCTTTGAGCCCAAACCTCAAGCTGTTCAATGGCGGCTGCACGGAACGTATCTGCCGCAGCAAGCATAACCTTTTTTCCTCTTTTTTTAAGGTCAAGAGCAATCTTACCTATAGAGGTAGTTTTGCCAACGCCGTTAACGCCTATAACAAGAACAACGGAAGGGTTTGTGCCTATATTAAGAGCGCCGCCGTCGCCAACCATTTCGGCAAGTATCTTTATAAGCAAATCTCTTGCCTCCGTGGTAGTCTTAACCTTATTGCTTTTTATCTCCGCCTTTAAGGTTTCGGTAACAAAGTCTGCCGTAGCCACACCTATGTCTGCAGTTATAAGCACGTCCATAAGCTCATCATAAAAATCATCGTCTATCTTGTCATAAGAAGAAAACAGCGTATCTATCTTTCCTACCAATGCATCCTTGGTCTTTTTAAGACCGCTTTTTAATTTATCAAAAAAGCCCATTTTTTACTCCTTAGGTAATATTTTGTTCAAGCGCACGAATATCCAACTTAATGTAGTCCGAAACGCCTTTTTCCTTCATTGTTATACCGTAAATAACGTCTGCCTTTTCCATAGTGCCGCGTCTGTGAGTTATCATTATAAACTGAGTTGTGTCAACGTTGTTTTTAAGATAATTAGCCAAACGTGTAACGTTAACGTCGTCAAGAGCAGACTCTATTTCGTCAAAAATACAGAAGGGTGAAGGATTAATCTTCTGCAAAGCAAGGTAAAGCGCAACCGCTGCAAAGCTTTGCTCACCGCCCGAAAGAAGGTTGATATTCTTAACGCTCTTGCCAAGAGGTCTGATGACTATATCGATACCGCAGGTAAGAGGATTAGACTCGTCCTCCAATATGCACTTTGCCGTACCTCCGCCAAACAGCTCGGAGAAAACCTCGCCAAAGGCTATGTTTATCTTGGCAAAGGTTTCGGTGAAGGCTGTGCGCATATTAGCCTCCAGCTTGGAAATGGCGTCATCAAGGCTTCTGCGTGACGCATTAAGGTCGTTGGTCTGAGCACAAAGAAAGTCATACCTTTCCTTAGTTGCCTTGTATTCCTCCACTGCATTTACGTTTATACTGCCCATAGCCCTAATTTGAGCTTTTAATGAATTAAGACGTGTAGATGCCTTTTTCATATTTTCTTCCGGCAAACGGAACTGCAAAGCTGTCGAGTATGTAAGCTCATACTCCTCCCAAAGCTTGTTGGAGTAGTCCTCGTATTCAGCGGCAAGAGTTGTATTACGTGATTGCAAAGAGGTGTGGTAACGAAAAGCGTCCTCCTTTGCAGCGTTAGCTTCTTTTATCGCTTGGCGAAGCTCTATACTGCGCTTGTCGTTTTCCTCTCTGCCCGCAACAAGGCTTGCAATACGCTCTTGTAAAACACCTTTTGCCTTTTCAAGCTCTGTCTCTTCTGCATCTATGGCTTCCATCTCACCACGGCGAAGGGCTATCTGACCTTCCGCATTTTGTACGGAAAGCTCACATTCCTTTATGCGAAGCTCCATATTTCTTATGCGTTCGGTTATAGCAAGACGTTTTTCTTTAGTGCGGGAGAGGGCGTTTTCCTTTTCGGAAACCGCAAGTCTTGCTTTGCTGAGCTCCTCATACGCCGAAGACGAAGCTCTTTCCGCATTTTCGGCTGAACGAACCGACACCGCAAGAGAATCTGAGAGTTTTTTAGCTTCCTTGTCTGCTTCACTAAGCCTTACCGATGCAGTTTCGGTATTAACAGTAAGCTCCGCCAACTGCTTTGCTATATCGCCGCTTGCATCCATAAACTGCTTATATCTGCTTTGCTCGCCTTCAAGACGAACCTTTTCCATATTAGCGCTGTTGTAAAGACTGTCCCGCTTGCTTCTTGAAATGGCAAGAGCCATTTCGGCATTATCCGTGTCGCCTTTAAGAGAGTCTATACTCTTTTGTATTTCGTCTTGTGCTGACTGATTTTTAGCAAGCTCGCTTTCTCGCTTGGAGATAAGACCGCTTAGTCTTTCTATATCAATGCTACGTGTAAGTATACCCACACGCTTTGCAGCAGAACCACCCGTAAAGCTACCACCCTGATGGATAACCTGACCGTCAAGGGTAACTATACGAAGCCTGTAAGCGCAAGCTTTTGCTATAATTGCTGCACTATCTATATCCGATGCAACAACGGTTTCGCCAAGAAGCTTGGTGAATATATTACCGTAAACAGCATCGTACTTACAAAGGTCGCTGCCTATACCGATGTATCCTTTGCAATCCTTTATTGCGCTGTCGTTGGCACGAGGCCCTCTTACCGTGCTTATGGGTAAAAAGCTGGCTCTGCCGCCGCCCGTTTCCTTAAGAAAACGAATACACGCCTTGGCATCCTCCTCGTTATCAACGATAATATGCTGTACTGCCGCACCTAACGCCGTTTCAAGCGCCACAACGTATTTTTCATCCGTTGACAAAACAGATGATACAGTACCGTGAAGAACGGCCTGCTTACTGCCGCAAAGTATTTTACCTGCCTTTGCCGCACTCATAACGTTCTTAACACTGTCGGAATAGCCCTCAAGCAAAGCTTCCATTCTTAAAAGGTTTTCCTTTTGCTGCTTATACGAAGCTATTGCCAAGGATATCTCTACACCTGCGGCTTTCTTTTCCTCCAGACTTTTTTCCGCATCGCTTAGTTCGGAGAAAATAGCCCTGTACTTTTCCTCTGCCGCAGACAACGCTTTGTTTGCCGCTTCAAGCTCTGACCCCAGCTTTTCCAGTTTTGCGCTAAGCTCCGCAATTCTGCTTTCAAAGCCGCTTATCTCCTCGGCACTTGTTTCCGCATTGCGACGCATATTTTCAAGATTAGCCTTTAGGGACGCAAACTCTACGGAAATAGCGGTGCACTTTTCCAATGCCGCTGTATATGCAGACTGAAGACCGCTTCGTTCCTCGGTTTTTTTGTTGTATGCGTTTCTTTGCTCGGCGTATTCCCTCCCCTTGCTCTCAAAGGCAGTTTTAGCCTCATCCAGAGCAGCAGTGGCGCCTGCAACATCAGCATCTGCCGACTGAATACTTTCCTTAAGCTTTTTAATTTCCTCACCTGTGTGAGCAATATCAGCTCTACATTCGGCAATCAGCTTTGAAAAATGCTCTATATCGTTAAGTTTAAGTGCTTTTCTGCCCTCTGCCTCGCTTATTTTAAGCCCAATATCGCTTACGTCTCTTTCCGTTTCGGAAATACCTTTGTTCATCTCGTTGCTGTTGAGATATAAAGCGTCTGACTTAGACTCAAGCTCCTTTATTTTTTCCTCGGATACGTTTAAAGCCTGCTCGGCACCCGCTATAAGCTCCTCACTTTTTGAAAGCTCTGCTCTTATATCGTCTATTTTATCCAGCCAAAGACTTATCTCCAGCCCCTTTTTTTCTTCACTTAAGGACAAATATTTTTTTGCATTTTCCGCTTCTTTTTCCAAGGGAGCAAGACGAGAGCCCACCTCGCCCATTATATCCTGAACACGCAAAAGATTGTCCTCAACAGAGGCAAGCTTGCGCTCGGACTCCAACTTTTTATAACGGAACTTGGAAATACCTGCCGCTTCTTCAAAAATGCTGCGTCTTTCGTCACCCTTTTGAGAAAGCACCTCGGCAATTTTCCCTTGACCGATAACGGAATAGCCCTCTCTGCCGATGCCCGTATCATAAAACGCCTCGTATACGTCCTTAAGGCGCACCTGCTTTTTGTTAAGATAATACTCGCTTTCGCCGCTTCTGTAATATCTTCTGGTTACTACCGTTTCCTCGCCGCTTCCGTCGTCCTTATCAAGATACAAAGACACTACGGCGCAGTTTGCTGCAGTACGTTTATCAGAGCCCGCAAAAATAACGTCCTCCATCCTGCTGCCTCTGAGACTTTTCATAGACATTTCGCCAAGTACCCAGCGCACAGCATCGGATATATTGGATTTTCCGCTTCCGTTGGGACCGACTACAGCAGTGATACCGTTATCAAAATATATGTGTGTTTTGTCGGGGAACGATTTGAACCCCTGCATCTCCAGCCCTTTAAGCTTCAAAATATCAATCCTCTGCCTCTATACTAAGGCTGACACCTTCCGTATCTGCCGTATAGATCTTTATTTTTTTAAAACCAAATTCTTTTGTTAACTTTTCTTTGTTTATACCCTTCTGCCCGGAAAGCACGGACACGTTTTTTGGTGCAGTATATATCTTTAAAACCTTGCCCTTAGTTTCCTTAGCAAGCAACATTTTTCTAACATCTTCATAAGCCACTCTAGAGTAAACCATTTCACCTATTGCGGGATGATTTGCACCGTATGGAGCATTTTTAAGCTCCTCGGAAGCGTGAAGCCCTATACGTAGTATATCTACCCCTGCAGACTTGAATATACGCAAGCACGCCGCCGCCGTTTTCACTGCGGTGTCGTTATCTATTGGGGTATAGCTGCCGTCCAGTACCATATCGTAAAGAGCGGTTCCTTCAAAAACTACCGTTGGATATATTCTGGCAGAGCTTGCACCCATTGACACTATGTCCCTTGCCGTTTGCAGCTCCTTTTCCTTATCAGAGCGTGGGAGACCTATCATCATCTGACCACCGAAGCCAAAGCCCTTATCTACTATCATAGCAGCACTTTCAAAGCAAACCGCTCTGCCGTGACCTCTGCCCGAAGCCTTAAGCACCTCTTCGTCGGTACTTTGAAGTCCCAGCTCAATATCCGTTACACCGTAGCTTTGAAGTACATTAAGAATATGCTTGTTTATATAGTCGGGTCTTGTTGAAAGCCTTATGCCTTGAACAAGCCCTTTTTTTACATAATCATAGGCGGTTTTTAGCAAAAGAAGCATACGTTCTTCTTCTATACCGGTAAAGCTGCCGCCGAAAAAGCCTATCTGCGCTTCCGCACCGTTCATATACTCCAAGGCTTCGTCTACCGTAGCTTTAAGCCTTGCACTTTCTGCCAATATGTCGCTTGTGGGCAAAGCAAAGCCTGTTATTTTGGTCTGCGAGCAGAAAACGCAATTGTTTTTGCAACCGCTGTGCGGAATAAAAAACGGTATATTCTTATGCCTTGCCATTTAGCTTTCTTCTCCAAAAAAGGCAAGGGCTTCCTTTGCGGCTTGCTGTTCCGCTTCACGCTTGGATCTTCCAACACCCGCACCCAAAAGATTACTGTTAAGATAAACCTCAAAGCGGAAAATACGGTCGTGAGGCGGTCCTTCCTCTCCTGCGGAGCGATATTCCAATACCTCTTCCGGGGTTTGCTGAACAAGCTTTTGCAAACGGGATTTGTAGTCTGTATCCCAGCCCTTTGCCGCTTTATCAATTGTCTGCTTTATACGAGGCAACAAAAACGCACGAACGGTATCAAGACCGCTGTCCAAATACATAGAAGCAAGAAGCGCCTCAAAAGCATCTGCCAAAATACTTTTACGAAGTCTTCCTCGTGTTGCAGACTCACCGTGTCCAAAGCGCATATAACTACCCAAATCAAGCTCGGTAGCCAAATCGTGCAGGGCATTTTCGCAAACAGATGCTGCTCTGGTGCGGGTAAGGTCACCCTCGTTAAGCTCGCCGTAAAGCCTGAATATGTAATCGCTTACAATAACCGAAAGCACGCTGTCGCCCAAAAACTCCAGCCTTTCGTTATCCTCAACAGCTACACCTTCCCTTTTGTTTTCGTTACAGTAGGAAGAATGGGTCATAGCCGTAAGCAACAGCTCTTTATTTTTATACGTATAGCCGATTTTATTTTCCAGCTCCTCAATCGGCAGAGGTGCTGTCACCGTCTTTTGATTCATTTGCGCTTCTCCTGAATCTGTTTTCAAATTCCTGTATTATGCCGCTTTCTGCAAACTGCTTTGCCTGACGAACAGCATTATACATACTCTTAGCATCGGAATTGCCGTGTGCCTTTATCACGGGCTTGGATATGCCAAGCAAGGGTGCTCCGCCGTATTCGCCCGCATCAAGACGCTTTCTTAGTTTTTTTATCTCACCCTTGCAAAAAAGATATGCAAACATTGTAAATACATTGTGGCGGAAAAGATTGTTAATGGTACGGGACATAAACTTACCCATACCTTCAATCATCTTAAGGGTGATATTCCCCGTAAAGCCGTCACACACCAAAACGTCACAGACGCCCGCAGGAAGGTCCCTGGACTCCACGTTACCTATAAAATTAAGCTCGCTTTCCTTTAAAGCGGCAAAAGCCTCTTTGGTGAGAGGTGTACCCTTGGTGTCCTCTGTGCCGTTGGAAAGAAGCCCCACACGGGGAGAAGCGATGCCCAAAACACGCTCTGCGTACAAAGCGCCCATATGAGCAAACTGCACCAAATTTTCGGGCTGAACCTCTATATTTGCGCCTGCGTCTACTATTATAAAGGGATTATCCAAAGGCACTACCGTACCGATAGCGGCTCTGCGAATCCCCTTAACACGGCGCACTCGGATAGACGCCGTGGACAAAAGCGCACCTGTATTGCCGGCACTTACAAACGCATCCGCCTTGCCGTTTTTTAAAAGCATAATGCCAACGGCAACGGAAGAGTCGTCCTTTTCCTTAATCCCCGCCAAGGCGCTGTCCTCCATAGTGACAACACTGTCGGCGTGTTCAACGTATATCCCTTTAGCCTCGTCGGCGTATTTATCAACATCCTCCGGAGCACCTATGAGCAACATTTCAACGCCAAAATCTGCCGCCGCCGAAACTGCACCTTTTATAAGCTCCTCGGGCGGATTATCTCCGCTCATAACGTCAACTGCTATTCTCATTTACCTTCACTCCATCCGCATTTTGCAAAACACTCGTAAAGCTCCTTGTTCTTTTTCTTAAGCACAAGACCGCCGCAAGAGGGGCATTTTTTCTCCTGAGGAACGTCCCAGCTTGAAAAATCACAGTTAGGATAATCCTCGCAGGAATAAAAAGTCTTTCTTGTCTTGGTTGTCTTTATAATTATGCGTTTGCCGCATTTGGGACAGGGAACGCCAAGCTCCTTAACTATAGGCATAGTGCTCTTGCAGGAAGGATAATCCTCGCAAGCATAGAAAGAGCCGTATACGCCCTTCTTTATTACCATAGCCTTACCGCACTTGGGACAGATTTTATCCGTAGGCGCCGTAGAAACAAGTTCCGCCTCGGGAGCTTTGCCGTCAATAGGTTTGGTGTTTTTACAAGCAGGATAGTTGGGGCAACCCGCAAACTTGCCAAACTTGCCAACCCTTTCAACCATCTTACAACCGCATTTTTCGCAAATTATATCCGTTTCAACAGGGGCAATTTTTATTCTGCCCTCAGCAAGCGTCTCCTCAGCGGCTTCAAGCTGCTTTGAAAAAACGCCGTAAAACTCCTTTAATACGTTCTCATAGGGCTTTTCGCCGCTACATATTTTTTCAAGGTCCTCTTCCATATCCGCAGTGTAATTATAATCGATTATGGAGGGGAACGTATCAAGCATTAATTGGGTAGTTACCTCGCCTACCTCGGTAGGTACAAGCACCTTGCCGTTGCGCTTAACGTAGCCGCGGCTGATTATGGTGGTTATGGTAGGAAGGAAGGTGGAGGGACGTCCTATACCCTTTTCCTCAAGTATCTTGGTCAGCGTACCTTCGGTATACCTTTGAGGAGGCTGAGTAAAATGCTGTTCGGTAAGCATTTTATCCAAAGAGAGCTTTTGCCCCTCGGCAAGAGTGGGTAAAGATAAGGTTGAAAGACCGTCTTCGTTATCACTGTCCTCTACTCTGTCATCATAAACGGACATATAACCCGAAAACTTAACGGAAGAACCGCCCACTCTGAATATATGACCGTTACACTCGGTTTCGTAGGTAACGGTATCTATCTCTGCAACACACATCTGGCTGGCAATAAAGCGCTCCCATATAAGCTTATACAGCTTGTACTGGTCGTTGCTGAGCTTACCCTTAACCATCTCAGGCAAAAGAGAAGGGTCGGTAGGACGGATCGCTTCGTGCGCATCCTGAGAGTTCTTCTTAGCCTTATATACGTTGGGGGTTTTGGGATAAAACTTTTCGCCGTATTTTGATATAATACAAGCCTTAGCCGCTGCACGTGCATCCTCGGAAACACGAAGAGAGTCCGTTCTCATATAAGTGATAAGACCGTGCATACCCGATTCCCCAAGGTTTACACCCTCGTAAAGCTCCTGAGCCACCATCATAGTACGACGGGTTTGGAAGTTTAGACGGCGGTTTGCCTCCTGCTGAAGGGTGGAGGTTGTAAAGGGAGGTAGGGGCTTTCTGCGCTTAACGGCACGTTTTACGGAAATAACGGTAAAGATACCGCCTTCACAGTCCTTTACTATTGCTTTTGCATCGGTTTCGGAGCTAAGCTCACGTTTGCCGTTACCGTCACCAAAGTACTTTACTATGACACTGTCGTTATCGGTCAAAAGCTTTGCAGCTATTGTCCAATATTCCTCGGGAATAAAGCTTCTTATTTCCTTTTCACGGTCTACAACTATACGTGTTGCCACGGATTGAACACGACCTGCAGACAAGCCGCTTTTGATTTTTTTCCAAAGGAAAGGACTGATTTTATAGCCCACAAGTCTATCAAGTATCCTTCGGGCTTGCTGAGAATCTACCAGGTTCATATCAATATCTCTGGGATGAGCCACAGCTTCCTTAAGAGCAGACTTGGTAACCTCGTTAAAGGATATACGCTTAATTTTTCCCTCTGCTGCGCCAAGAACGTTGGAGAGATGCCAAGCTATTGCTTCACCTTCTCTATCAGGGTCCGTTGCAAGGAAAATTCTGTCTGCGCTTTTTGCTTCCTTTTTAAGCTCCTTAATAAGGTCGCCTCTGCCTCTGATATTAATATACTGAGGCTCGAAATTATTATCTATGTCAACGCCAAGCTTACTTTTTGGAAGGTCACGGATGTGCCCCTTACAAGCGGTAACTTTATACCCCTTGCCCAAAAAGCCTTTTATCGTAGGTACTTTAAACGGTGACTCAACTATAATAAGTGTATTCATCTATTGCTCCTTGTCAGTAATTTTTATATCTGCCGGAACGCTATCGTATAGCCCGCCTGCGATTTTTACAATAAAACCGTCAAGCTCAAGGGCTGTTGCCGCTAACATTAGCTCTCTTAACGAAAAGCGCTTGGTCTTGCCTGCAGCCTGCTCCAACGTTTCGGGTCCGTTCTTTTCCAACTCGTCCAAAAGAAAATTATACGCCATTTCCTTTTCACTTGCGGGAGCATCCTTTTCGCCTTCGTATGGGTTTTCGTACTTGCTGTAAAGTGAAGGATAAGGTGCATCCGGCGCTATCTTATGCGGAAGCATTGATTCGTATTCACTAAGCAGCTCCTCCACTCCCAGTATGGTTTTTGCTCCTGCCTTTTGCAAATAGTAGTTGCCCGCATCTTCCTTTATTAAAGGCATAGGAGGAACACACACCAGCTTTCCCATTTTCATAGCCAAAGATGCGGTTATAAGTGCGCCGCTGTTTGCGGGTGCTTCAACCACCACCAAGGCATCGGATAGCCCCGCTATTATTCGGTTGCGCTTTGGAAAAGAATATTTATTTGTTTTACAACCGGGCCAGTATTCACTGATAACCAATCCGTATTTGTAAACCTTATTAAAAAGTGCTGCGTTCTCCTTAGGATATATGGTATCTATGGAGTTACCTATAACGCCTACGGTAAACCCGCCTGCGCTCATTGCCGCCCTATGGCAAATACCGTCTATACCCTTAGCAAGACCGCTTATTACCACCACGCCGCTGTTTGCAACGCCGCTTGCCAAATACTCTGCAGTAGTCTCGCCGTGACTGCTGTATTTTCTTGTCCCCACCATCCCCACACACAGTGTAGAGTCCATATCAATTAATTTGCCTTTGCAGTAAAGCACTACCGGTGGATCTGTAACCTTTTTAAGCTTTTTGGGGTAATCGCTGTCATCAAAACACACTATCTTGACACCTAAGGAGTTGCAACGCTTTAAAACCTCAAATGCTTGATTAAGCCGCTTGTCTGCCAAAGCGGTCTGCACGTAATCGGGTAACTCAACCTCCTCGTAATACTGAGCGTTGTAGACAGCATCAATATCCCCAAGACGGCTTAGCAACCGAAAAGCGTAAGGCGTATCAGGCCCGCACGCCAAACACAACCATATATATTTTTGAACCCTTAAGGTGTTTTCCTCATTCATTACGCATCCCCTTTTCGAACAAGCTCCCACATAAGTATGGATGCAGCCGCCGAAGCGTTAAGACTTTCAGCATCACCCTTCATCGGAATGGTAATATTGCAGGTACAGCAGCTTGCAAGCTCATCGCTTATACCCTTGCCCTCGTTACCTATAACCATACAGTCGTCTTCTCTTATATCAAGAGTGCGAACATCCAAGGCAGTGCCTGATGGCATTGCCGCAAAAACTCTGCGCCCTGATTTTGTAAGCTCTTTAACAAAACTGCAAAGGTCGTCACAAACGATAATGTTGGCAAAGAACAAACCGCCCATTGCCGCCCTTAGTGTTTTTGGATTATAAATATCAGCGCAATCGGAAGAAAGTACCACGTTATCCACCCCAAATGCCGCCGCAGTACGAATAACCGTTCCCAAATTACCGGCATCCCTTACAGATTCCAAAATAACGGTCTTGCCCTTGCCAAAGCTACCTGCTGTTTCCGGTATGGCACAAACGGCAAGGATGCCTTGAGGAGCGCTTTCGTTGCTTATGTACATATAAAGCTCTTGGGGTAATACGTAAACCTCTGCACAGGCTGCGCCATCTATAATATCCGCATACTTCTCCGTGGCCTCCTCGGTTACAAAAAGCTGAAGGGGTGTAAAGCCTGCACGAGTGTAATCATAAACCAACTTATGCCCTTCGATTACAAAGGAGGAAAATTGAGTTCTGTACTTTTTGTCGGAAAGCTTGCGTACTGTTTTAATCTTTTCGTTGCTTTTAGAGCTTATTATACTGTACACTTTGCCGCCTCCCTTACAAGCTTTTGTGGTTAATAAAAAAAGTACCATTATACCTCATTATAGTATAATAGTACATTTTTTATCGCTTGTCAATATTTTTCGCCCAAAACTACACGCTCTATACCGCCGTAATCTTTAAACACTGCAACGGCATAACCCATAACTCTTAGCATCTCAGCTACCAAAGGTGCTTGTCCTATGCCAACCTCAAAGATTATGCGGTGTTTTTCCTTCATTAAAAGGTCTGCATTTGCTATTATGTATCGGTAGTATTTAAGTCCGTTTTCGCCACCGTCAAGAGCCGTTTCGGGTTCGTATTGAACCTGAATATCAAGACCTGCTATGTCTGCCGTTGGAATATAAGGCGGATTGCACACCAAAAGATCGAAGCCATCTCCCCACTCTTCTCTTAAAGCGTTAAGGTCGTCGGGGTCAAGAACGTCGGCACGCTTTACCTTTATGTTCGGATATTTTTCAAGGTTACGCTCGGTGTAAGGTAAAGCTTTTAACGAAAGCTCCGCCGCTGCACCCTTAACACCCTTTACGTTTTCGGCTATTGCCATAGATATACATCCGCTGCCTGCACACAGCTCCACAAAAGTGCCACCGTTCTTAAGCAGCTCTATGGCTACCTTGGCAAGTATCTCCGTGTCACTTCTCGGAATAAAGCAGCCTGAACCGACCTTTACCTCAAGACCGTAAAACCAACAACTGCCGATTATATACTGAACGGGAACCCCTGCGCCTAACTTATTTATAGCGTCTGCCAACAAATAAGGAACTCCGTCGGGAGCTTCGTCATCGAGAATAGCAAGCAGTCTTCCGCGGTCTGTACCCATATAATGCGCCAACAGTATATCGGTGACAGTATCCGCCTCCTCGCCCAACACGGGACCTAATATTTCTCGGGTCTCATCCCTACATTCTCTAATTGTCATTACCGTCTCCGTTTTCCGTTGTAGTATCGTTGCCGTTCTCATCTTTTATCTTACCGTTAATATCGTAGCCTTCATCAAAGGGAGGCTCGTACTCCGGAAATTCCTCGATAAGAGCGGTTTTAAGAGAAACTATTGCCACCTCTATTATGTCATCGTCGGGCTCTTTAGTGGTTATACGCTGCATCCAAAGCCCCGGTGCGGAAAGAATACGAGTGAACACGTTATCGTGTTTTCCCGCAATCATAATAAACTCAAAGCTTGTACCAACCAACAAAGGAAGTATTAAAATCTTAGAACCTAAACGAAGTAAGTCATTGTCTCCAAAATCAACAAGTGAATAAAGAATAGCAGTGCCGAGAATGGAAATTATAAGTACAACAAATATAAAAGACGTGCCGCAACGAGGATGAAAGCGTTTTTGCTTTTTTACGTTTTCAACAGTAAGGTCCAAGCCTTTTTCGTAACAGAAAATACTTTTATGCTCCGCACCGTGATATTGATAGGTACGGCGAATGTCCTTAAGCAAGGACGTAAGCCCCAGATAGGCAATAAAAATAGCTATTTTCATAACGCCTTCGATTATACTTCTCACAACGTCATTAAACTCAAGCCAATCCTGTAGCAAGCCACATACAAACATAGGAAGCCAGAAGAAAAGCCCCATAGCCAAGCCCACGCCGATTATAACCGCAATAAAAGAAATTACAGACATAAGAGACTTGCCAAACACCTTGTTAAGCCATTTTTCAAACTTACCGGGTTCCTCCTCCTCTATGCCAAGCATCTCGGTAGACTCGGTAAGAGTAGAAAAGGACATAAGAAGCATCTCAAAAAAGTTGATAACACCGCGAAGAATGGGAATATTAAGCCACTTATGCTTTTGTCTTATGCCCACATAATTCTTAGCACGAACTTTTATCTCATTATTATCGTAACGACGTACCGCCATAGCTATTCTTGTTTTTGATTTCATCATTACGCCTTCTAAAAGCGCTTGACCGCCTACCGTTCCCAAACGGGAGCAGGATGCCGCCTGTTTTTCTTTTTTTGCCAAAACCTGCACTCTCCTTTCAAATGGCACTTGAAAAAGCGCCGACAAAGTATTATAATAAACATACACCTCTATTATAAACTATATCTTAAAAAAATCAACCGTTTTTTTAGTTTTTGAAAAGGATTGAAATATGGCGAAGATTTTTACCAAAAACGACAACGCTTTTTCTTGCAGCGCTTGCGGTAAACAAGTACCTCCTTTGGGGTACAGCTCACGCAACCACTGCCCTTTCTGTTTAGCCTCCTTACACGTCGACGTAAACCCCGGCGACAGAGAGTGTGACTGCAAGGGAATAATGTATCCAATAGCGGTTACGCCACATCCAAAGCAGGGCTACGTTATTACACACAAATGCTCCGTATGCGGTAAGGTAGGAAACAACCGTTGCGCTGCTGATGATGATGTGGCTTTGCTTATAAAATACACCAACCCCTACAATATTCCAAAGTTTAAGAAAGGGTGATACTATGCGTAAGTTTTTTAACCTTTTAAGGGAAGGCGGCGGAGCAATTGCATTCGGCGCCGTTTGCGCTTGCATAGGCTCGGCTTTGTTTATTCCTTCAACAGGTTTTATCACTACCCTGCCTTTTATCGTGCTGTTTTCCGTACTTCCCGCTTTGATAATAAAAAAAAGCATTGTTTTGCCGCCTATGTTCTTTGCGGCAACCTATTTTTTCTGCTTTGCAAAGGACACTCCCGAAAAGCTATCAGACCTTTTTGGCGGCTACACCTTATCCGTTGCTTTGGTTGCGTTATTTATAAGCGCCTTAACTTGTATCGCTTGCTATTTTGCCAAGACAGCATACACAAAAAAGAAACGCACTGCGCTTTACGTAATAGCTTCGCTTTGTTTTGCAGTGTTAGCGGTACTTGGCAACGCTTGGTTAAAC
>JAZSLS010000079.1:0-3821 GCA_045535465.1 Eubacteriales bacterium | reverse complement strand
GCTCGGGACTAAGGGTAATAAAATTGGCATCGTATCGTGATATTATTGAACTGTGCCTTTGTCAGCGGTCTGAGGCTTTCTCAAACATTTTTCGTTTGAGAAAGCCTTTTATATTTCGTCCGTTAGTCCTGCATCGTACTTCAGTAGCCTTACGGCGTCTAAGTTATCACAGGCTCCGTCGCCGTTAGTGTCGGCGGATTTTTTTGCGTAAACGCTTAAAAGAGCAAGCCCCGCATCGGATTTCAGTATCAGCGCCGCATCAGCGTTGTCACACTCTCCGTCACCGTTTACGTCCCCCTTTTGGTAGTCCTTAAGCTCTGTTTCTGCGGGGTAGACGGTGTTTTCCGCAGCAACGGTGCAATTTTCCGTACCCACGCCCTTTGCTATGGCATAAAGGTCGCTGCCCACAAGGTTTACGGCGGATATGCTGTTCTTTAGGCTTGTACAGCCCTTTTCCGCCTGCTCCAGCGTGCCGCAAAGCCCGCCTGCAATTGCCGTAGCCTTTACGTTACCAAAGGCAACGCAAAGCTCCACCGTAGCGGAAGCTCCGTAGCCCTCTGCCCCCGCAACGCCGCTTATACCGCCTGCGGCGGCTTTTTCTGCCGCAGCGTTTGCGTAGGACACGCACTCCTTAACCAAAGCCACCGAGCTGCCACCGTTGCTTTTTGCGTCCAATGCGCCGAGAATCCCGCCCGACATAGTGCCGTAGCGCCCCAGCGCCTCTGCCTTACCGTAGCTTTTGCAGCCTTCTATGCGGCTTTCGGCTCTGGACATAGTAGATACAGCCGCCGCCTTGCCGCAGATGCCGCCTACGAATACATCGCCCTTTACCGCACCCTCAAAGCTGCTGTTTTTTACCACGCTTTCGGCATAAACACCTTGCGCCGAGGAATAAACAAAGCCCGCTACACCGCCCACGTAGGAAACGCCCTCCACCTTGCCCTCTGCTATGCAATTGCTTATGGCAGCCTTGCCCTCGTAGCCGAAAAGCCTGCCGACTATTACGCCGCAGTAGTTGCCGCCTTTTATGTAGGCAGCCTTTACGGTAAGGTCGTAAACGCCGCCGCTTACAATACATCCGAAAAACCCGTTGCAGTCCTCTTCCCTTTCTACCCGTAAGCCGCTTACGGTATGCCCCTCTCCGTAAAAGGTGCCGCTAAAGGGAGCTTCAAAGCTGCCTATGGGGGTAAACGAACGGTCAAGTGTAAGGTCGGCGGTAAGATACACCGCCACGCCCTTCATATTGTCGCCGCCGGCTACTCTAACGGATAAATTTTCCAAATCCTCCGCACTGTTTATATAAACAGCCTCTGCGCCGTAAACCCCAAGGGGGTAAAGAAAGCACAGGCACAAAAGCCACGCCAATGTTTTTTTAAGCACAAAAACGCCTCCTTACCTGCCATTAGTCTAGCATAGTTCGGGGCGTTTTTCAATACTTAACCATCGCAAAGCAATAATTTTGCCTCTTCGGTCATAAAGGGAGAAAGCTCTTCCCTGTCTATATACAAGGGCACAGGCTTTTCGCCCTTTGTAAGCTCCCCTGCCTGAAAATAAAAAACCGCGCCCTTTGGACAAAGGTAAAACTGTTCGGTGCGAAAACGGCTTTTAATTTGCTTTTCCGCATCGGCATAAAGCGGCGTGGTTTGGGAATACTCATCGGCGGCAGACGTAAGCAAGGGCAAAAGCCTTTTTGCCTTGTTAAAAAGGCTGTTAAAGGGCAGTATAGTTCCCTTTTCCTTATGCCAAAGCCTTGCTATACGGTATACACGCCTAGCTCCCGAGGCGGTTATCACCCCATCGGTGTACAGGGAAAGCACCTTTTCGGTTTCGTAGCTTATAACCGTTTGCAATACCACCCCGTAGGGCTTAAAGGCTTCCTCTGCGCTTTCTTTTTTTGCTTTTACAAGCAGTTTTTTGTTTGCAAAGCTTAAAATGCCGTTTTTTAACGCATCGGAATACGCTGTAACGCTTTTGGAAACAGGGCTGTCTCCTTGTACAAAGGGTAGACTTAGGTTCAGCAAAATCAAAGGTTTTTCCTCGCCAAGGTTAAGCTTTTCTTTATTTATTACGGTTGCCATTTGGCATCACTCCCCTTTTAAGAATATGATGATGAAGGGGGTTTTATTTCAGTTTTTCCTTTCTACCTAAAGTTTTTTTGGGGAAAGCCAGCAAAAAGTCAAGCATTCCTTTAGCATTAAAGGGCAGGAGAGGCGACATATACGAAGCCCCAAAGCTGCGTTTTTTTATAAGGCAAACGGCGGTAAGCCCCAAGGCAAAAAGCACACCGTACAAACCTGCGGCGTAGGCGGCAAAAAGATAAAGGTAACGCATAACCACCAAAGCCGACGAAAGAGACGGCACTATAAAGCCTGCGGTTTCGGAAAACGCCACTATAAGCAGCACCGACGTACCCGCAAGCCCCGCCTCCACCGTAGCATCTCCCACCAAAAGAGATGCTACTATACCTACGGCGTCGCCTACTGTGCGAGGCATACGTACACCCACCTCTCGCACTATTTCAAAGGCAGTAAGCATAAGCAGTATTTCGCCTATAAAGGGTAGCTTTACGTCCTTGTGCATCTCCTGTATGGCTTTCATCAGCACGTCGGGCAGAAGGAAAGAGTCGTGATACACGGCGGCGGTGAAAAGGGCCGGCATAAGCAAAGCGGCAAGAAGGGCAAAAAACCTAAGAAAGCGCATAAACGTGGCATACCAAGCGGGCTTTATATAGTCCTCGGCAGACTGTATTATTTCCGCAAAAACGTAAGGTGCGGTAAGCACAAAGGGGCTGCCGTCACATATTATCGCTACCCTGCCCGACAGTATTTTGGACGCAACCTTATCCACCTTTTCGCTGCTGCCAAGCTCAGGAAAAAGCCCGCTTCGGCGGGAAAGAAGCTGTTCCACGTTGCCGCTGTCTATTATCTGAGAGGGTGTTGCGCTTTTTAATCTACGCCTTATCTCCTCAAGCACGCCTGCGTCGGCACGGCCTTCGTAGTATACCAAAAATATGCGGGTGGAGGTAAGAGCGCCCAAAGTAAAGGACTGCGCCTTAAGCTTGGTGCTTTTGATAATACGCCTGAGAGCGGCAAGGTTTTCCTCACCTTTTTCGGTAAAGCCCGCCTTAGGCCCTTTTACGGTAACGTCGCTGTCGGGCTCTTCCACTCCTCGGGCAACAAAGCTATCCGCTGCCACAGCGGCGCAGTAAAGGGCGTCGGTTTCCAAGGCAACAACAGCGCTGCCCGCAAGCAGTGCCGTTACAGCAGCATCAAGGGTTTCACAACAGTCAAAGGCGGCGCACTGCAAAAGGGCGGAAAAACGCCCCGCAAAGCTTTTGTCGGCGTAAAGGACGGTGGGGTTTATAACACGGTCGGATATATAAGCACGGTCACAAATATTTTTGATAAACACAACCGCACCGTGCAAGCCTTCTTTTTCTATGGGCCGCACCGCAAAGTCGTCAAAGTCTTTAAAACGCCCGCCTAACTCACCTAAAAAGGCGTTTAAGTCATAGCCTTTCATAAAGCACCTCCGCTTAATGTATATTTAAGGAAAGTATTTACAATAAGGGTAAAAATTATTCTTTAAAAAAGGACTCATTTTTCTTGACATAATGTGGCGAGGCGTGTATAATCTAAGTAGCGAAAAATGCGGTTTTTTGCATCGGGAGGTGCTTTTATGCCTAAAATTATTAAAATTGCTTTTATTATACTTTCGGTAGTTTTGGTTTCTGCGCTTGTTCTTGCCTGCACCACCGTTTACAGGGATGAGGGCAGCAAGGACGACAGCTCCACCCCCGAAAGCTCTGCGGTAATATCCAC
>JAZSLS010000090.1:0-8582 GCA_045535465.1 Eubacteriales bacterium | reverse complement strand
CTCCACCTTGACAAAGGTTGTTTGACAGGGTACAGTTCTTTATAACTATGGGGTTGCTTACGCTGCGGTTTATAAATATGCCCGCACCGTTGGTGTTTGCCTTGGTTGCTGCCGTGGTGTTGCCGCTTATAACGGGGTTGTTTGTCCCCGTCCCTTCTATCCTAAAGGTCAAGCAGGTGCCTACCCATATACCGCCGCCGTTGCCTGCGTCAGTGGTGGCCGTGTTGTGGTTTGAGCTTATCGCTCCCCCCGTCATCACAAAGCTTGCCGTTGGGGTGTTTTCCATTCCCACGTCTGCTATAACACCGCCGCCGCTGCCTGTGGCAGTGTTTTCGGTTATTTCGCCACCCGACATATTAAAGTTACCTGCCACGTAAACGCCGCCGCCGTATTTTGCGTTGTTTTCGCTTAGAGTGCCGCCCTTCAGCTCAAACTCAGTATCGGGGCTGACATAAACGCCTCCGCCGTACTTGGAGTAATTGTCGCTTACTTCGCCGCCCTCCATAACGAATTTATTGAAGCATCTGGAGTTGCTTATATATTGCAAATAAACGCCGCCGCCACAATACTCGCCTGTCGTATCGTTGCCGCTTATTGTGCCGCCTGTCATCGTAACAAGGCCGCCGTTTATTGCCACGCCGACACCGTGCTGTGTTCCGTGGTTATCTCTTATAACGCCGCCCTCGATAGTAAGAACGCCGCTGGAGTTTACGTGTACGCCTGCGCCGGAGCAATAATTGTAGTAATCTGTTGTGTTGGTAGCGGTATTATCGTATATCTCCGTACCGTCTTTTATCGTTAAGTATACGTAAGCGTTATCGGCTAAGGGCTCACCGTCGTCTACACAAACGCCACCGCCTACTATTGCAGTGTTTCCGTGAATTTCAAGAGTCTTGCCTTCTGCGCCGCCTAAGGTTGCATAAAAGGTTTCGTTGGCGCCGCCTCCGTTGCCAAAGTATATGCCGCCGCCCCATCTTGTTGCCGTATTGTCGTAAATATTGCCGCCGCTTATTGTAACCGCACCCTCTGCAACGTTGCGGTTGAAGAACAAGCCGCCGCCTATACCTCCGGTGGAGTCGAGAGCATCGTTGTCAAAAACGTCTCCGCCGCTCATTTCAAACTTTGTAATGTGGCCTATCCAACCGCCGCCGCCGTGGCCTTTTGCAGCAGTGTTGCCCGATATAGTACCACCGCTTATGGTCATAGAGACTGAGTTGTCTACGTTAAAGCCTCCGCCAAAATTGGCGGTATTGTTCGATATAGTGCCACCGTTTATGGTAATGGTGCTGTTTTCGGCATATATACCGCCGCCTTGACTTGAGGAGGTGTTGGCAAGGTTGCCGCTTATCGAAGCGCTGTCCTCAACAATAAGAGTCGCTTTGTTTTCTACGTATATACCGCCGCCCTTTGCTATGCCCGTGTGGTTTTGTACAGAGCCGCCGGACAGCGTGCATTTACCGCCGGAAAGATATATACCACCGCCCAAGTATGCGGTGTTGGTGTTGGCTAAGGTATCGCCTATTTTGCCGCCTGTCATTTTAAAATCACAGTTGCCGCCTATAAATACGCCGCCACCGCCGGGATAGGATTCGCTTGATGCAGCGTTTGCCGTGTTCTTGTATATAGCCGTGTTAGAAGCGACTGTTACGGACATATTCCCGCTTCCGCTGTTAAGCATACGGATGCCGCCGCCTCTTTTTGCGGTGTTGCTGTAAATATTTACGGCATTTGCTCCGCCGCCGATGCTTACAGTAACGTCACCGTTTTCGTTGCATACAGTAATGCCGCCGCCATCACCGGAAGCGGTGTTGTTATAAATATTTACCGCCGCATTGCTTGCGTTTATAGTTTTCGTTCCGCTACCGGAAAGAAACATACCGGCACCGTGATTTGTAGCCTCGTTGTGGTGTATGTTGCCGCCGGCGATGGTAACGTTGCCGCCATTGGCATATACGCCGCCGCCGTGCCCGGTTGCAACGTTATATCTTATCTCACCGCTGTTCATAGTAAAGGTGCCGCCTGTGGCAACATAAACCCCCGCGCCATTTTTGGCTTTGTTGCCGTTTGCAGTTGTGTCTGCACCTATTATTGTGCCTTTAAGGTCAACAGTGCCGCCGTTATCTACGTAAACGCCGCCACCGTAGTTAGTGTCCGTGCGGGATTTGTTGTTGCCGTATAGTTTACCCTTGTTAAGGGTTATCTTGCCGTTGCTTACGCCCGTAAAGGAGGTTTTTACTACGCAAATGCCGCCGCCCTTAGGTGCGCTGTTGTTGTATATGGAGGAATTATTCACGGTGGATGACGTGTTGTTCAACTGATGGCCGGCACCTGCGGCTATATACACGCCTCCCCCGGCCTCCGATGCAGTGTTATCGTGTATCTTTCCCAAATCAAGTATCAGTGTTGGGTCGCCTGCGTCGTTTGCCGAGTAAACCGATATGGCACCGCCCTTTTTCGCATCATTGTTTTTAAACTCAGCACCGTTTATGGTAAGGGTTCTCCTTCTTGCCAAAGCAATTGCGCCGCCGTTATTGTTTGCCGTGTTGTTGTCAAAGGTAACGGTGGATCCGATAGTTAAACCGGTGGTGCTTGCGCCTATCCACATACCGCCGCCGTTGCCGTCGGTTTTGCCGCTGTTTTCTGCAGTATTTGATTCTATGGTAACGGTGTTCATTTTAAGTGTGCAGTCTCCCGCTATGTAAATAGCACCGCCGTAGGCTGCGTTACAATTCTTAATTGTAACGTTATTAAGGTCTACCGATCCGCCGCTTGCTATATATATACCGCCGCCGTTGCCTGTGGTATCGCAGTTGTCGATGGTGCAATTAGTCATTTTCAGGGTGCCGCCATCCCCTACACGTACGCCACCGCCGTTGCCGGTTGCGTTGGAGTTTCTTAAAGTTACGTAGGTCAAATTCAGTTTGGCATTGCTTCCCGAAACGCGCATCAACGGAACGCTTACTTGGGGATTAGTTCTGCTTACAGCTGTAGGGCTTGAGGGAAGAAAAGAGCTTGCGCCCGTAGCCTGAGAGGAGCACAGTCTTCCATCGATGCGTATGTCATAGGTAGAGCTACCGACCAAATTAAATGTTTTACCTTCACTTACGTCAAACATAATGCCAGAAAAAGTACCGGTTCCATCAGGACCACGGCTGGAATGAGCATCCTTAAGACGGTAAAACACCGCAATTGTATTTGAGGTCTGATACGTCAGCGAGCTTATTGTTCCGCTGCTTTTTTGAACCTTTTGGGTTTGGTAAACGTAAACGTACTCTTGATCTGCTTCATACAGGTAGATTGTAGTCCCTTCAAGTTCCGCGCCTAAAGAAGGATAGTTTATGTAGCAGCTGCCTTTTGCTCCCTCCTGTGGTACATTGGGATTAACAGCGGTGGGAGTTTCGGTTGGGAGTTTTGTTTCGGTATTGGTGTTAGTATTTGTATCCGGCTTTACAGTGGGAGCAGTAAGGGCAGAGTTATCCTTTACGGGTTGTTTGCTGCTTTGAGATTCGGTTTGTTCGGTAGAGGGCAGAGAGGAATCAAGGGTGCTTTCTGCGCCTGCTGTTTCTTCATTAAGTTTTACAGAGGGGTCCTCGTTCCCAAAGGTATCCTCGTTATAATCGTTACAATCCGCACCGGAGGAATCATCGTCGGCAATTACAACTATTCCGTTGTCTATAAGGCTTTTATCGCCGCTTATAAGCTTGCCGTCTTCGAAAACGAGCGTAGCCTCGTCAATGTATGTAATGCCATCCTCTGCATAAACGCCGCCTGTGAATAAAGCAAACAGCGTGGTAAGGCAAAGGAGTATAGCTACTATCCTTGTCTTTTTCATAAGTAAAATTTCCTCCATTCAACGAGAAAATACGTATATACATTTTTACTTATATAGTATAGTTAAATAAGAACAAAAATTCAAGTCTAATCAGCCTTTTTTGTATGGTTGCACATACAATTATACCGATAGGGCAACAAATTGCGTACCCCTGATACAACATACACCATTCTTTTGTTAGATTGCACAAAAAGCACCCAAAGGGCTTGAAACCTGCGGGAAAGATGCTATAATATGTATATATAATAAAGTAATACATTATGGATGTTTATCCCATTCCCACAGAACGGAGGAAAAACATAGATGAAAAAAACAAGAACAACGGCTATAGCTCTCTGCATTACTACGCTGTTTGCTTTATTTACGGGCGGTGTTTACGCAGAGGATGGCGTTACATACATTGACGAGACCACGCTGGTTATTGAAGACGGCAAGCTTATAAGCGGCGACAAAAGCCTTATAGATAACGGCTTTGTGGTTATAGGCGATGACGAGATTGACGGCGGCACGGGTGTGGACACCCGCCCTGAGGAGATTGTGCCCGATAACACGTCCGAGGGCTTTACGAAAGACTACACATCAACCGAAAAGGCTCCCACTCAAGGCGGAAAGACTCCGGTTAAGGATAACGATTCTCTTTTGCAGCCCGAACAGGCAGTAACTCCGTCTGTTCCCGAACACACGCTTATCCCCTCCGTTCCCGAAACTATTCTTCCGGGTGAAACGCCCTCTGCGGTTAATCCCAATGTGCCGGATTACAGCGCAAAGGGCTACGAAAATATCAACAGCTACTCGTTTGGTTACGATGGTGGCAGCACGGACCAAGTTATGTACTGGACTCCGGTTTATGTTAGCCACGTTCAGATGGTGCGTAGAAAAAGCTCCACCATATCCAAGCTTACATATAGAACTACAAACGCTGCAGGCGGCAATGGCGGGCCGATTATTATGTACAGACGTACCAATAGCGGCACTTCTTATTCGGGTATGATGTTTGACGTTGACGAAGGTAAAACGTTTGAGCTTATCGGCAGTTCCACAAACACTTTCACCATTGACGGTAAAGCCTCTCCCTCCGGCGCTACTGCGACCCCAAGCGCTCTTACCGTTGCTAACCCTATACTACGTGTCAAGGGCACGGGTGCGACGTTAAAAATGACTCACATAACGGTACAAAACGCTACCAGTACTGCCAACGGTGCAGGTTTATACATTGGCAACGGCGGCAAGGCGGAGCTTACCAACTGCACCATAGATAACTGTGATACTTCAAAAAACGGCGGCGGTATATACATCGAAGCCGGCGGCTCTCTTACTATGAACACCGTCACCATTCAAAACTGTAACGCAAACCAGGGCGGTGCTATTTACGTTGCGGGTGCGGCAACCATAGAAATTAGCGGCACAGTAAAAATAGGCGGCACCGGCGCAGGCAACGCCAATAAAGCCGATTACGGTGCAAACGTGTACCTTAACGGCGGCACCTTTACTTTACCTTCCGGTTCCTACATTAACGATGGCGTTGCTACAGCCCACGGCGGCGGTGTTTATATCAACGCAGGCACCTTTAATCTCAGCGGCGGTAGAATAGGCTACAACCACGCAGACCACGGCGGCGGCGTGTTTGTCAAAGGCGGCACCTTTAATATGACGTCGGGCGAGGTAAGAGATAACAAAGCCGACCATGACAGCGACTCCACCGGCGGCGGCATAAGGTCAACAAATATTATGAACGATGGGGTTCCCACCTACTCGGGGAACGTTAATATATCCGGTGGCAGCATATTCAACAACACCTCCAACGCCAACGGCGGCGGTATGTGGATAGGCACCATAAAAAGCTTTAAGCTTACCGGCGGCAACGTTTACAGCAACACCTCCAGTGCCCGAGGCGGCGGTATGTTCTTCAACCGACCCACGGAAACCCCCATTGAGATAACAGGCGACACGGGAGTTGTAAACATATACTCAAACACAGCTACCCTGAGCGGTGGCGGAATAGTTTTTGGCAACTATGAAGGTCCCATTTCTGCCGTAATAGGTAGCAGCACCACTCCCATAGTAAACAGGGTCAGCATATATTCCAACACCGTAACCGGCGGTTCCGTTGAAGATGACAAGACAACCGGCAAGATTAACGACGGTATTGGCGGCGGTATTCACCTTATGGATGACGAAGCAGGCGATATAACCGTTACCATACGCCACGCTGATATTTACAATAACACCGCAACTTTCTATGGAGGCGGTATATATGTAGACAGTGAAGCCAAGCTTACAATGACCGACGGCCTTATAGGCTCCACCTCTTTAACGGACGCCAACGAAGCAGACTACGGCGGCGGCATTGCTATGGAGGCAGGCGCTTCCTTCACTATGAACGGCGGCGAGATAAGCTACAACAAGGTAGACCAACACGGCGGCGGCATATATTCTGTGGGGCAAAGCACTATAAACATCCGTGGCGGCACCATAAGCTACAACGAAGCGGGCAAAAACGGCGGCGCTTTATACGCCGCAGGCACCAACGAAAACGGAATACGCATAGTAGGCGAGGTTTACGGTATACATATCCACCACAACAAGGCTAAAGACGCCGGAACAGGTGGTGGCGGCGGTTTGTGCTTCTCCAACCACTCAAGAGAGGAAAGTGTGGAGTATCCTATAACGGGTGTAGTTATAGGTGGCGGTTCAAAACCGGTTAACATTTACTCAAACGAGGCGATATACGGCGGCGGTGTGCGCTTTTTAAACAGTGGCTACGGTCTTATTTCCGTTGAGATAAAGACAAACGTTAACATATACTCAAACAAAGCAACCGCAGGGGAAACTTCTACCTATAAAGGCGGCGGAGGTATATTCGTAGGCGGTAACTCCGAGCTGGTTATTGACGGTGCAGATATATACCAAAACACAGCAACCTTCTATGGCGCAGGTATGGTCATAGCGGGCGGCGACGTCACTATGAAAAGCGGTAACATCAGAAACCACTCGGTTATTCATTCCGGCGGCGGCATTGAAATGACGGTACGAGGCTCCTTCACTATGGAAGGCGGCTATATAAAGGAAAACTCTGCCGATGATGGCGGCGGTATCCACTTTGCCGACGACTTTACGGTTGAACTGAAAGGCGGTACCATAAGCACCAATACTGCAGATCAGCGTGGCGGCGGTGTTGCACAAGGCGGTGGCGCATTGATCGTATCGGGCGCTACTATAATCGACAACACAGCCCATAACGGCGGCGGTATATACACAAACGGCGGCTCTCTTACCGTAAGCGGCGGCGCTGTTACAAGCAACGATGCTACCTACGGCGGCGGCATACACATAGATGAAAATACGGATAAAACAAAAACCGTTGCTTTTACGGGTGGAACCATTAACGAAAACACCGCTGTATATAACGGTGGCGGTGCATGGATAGGTGTATTTGAAAGCTTCACTATGCGAGGCACTACCGTAGACGGCAACTATGCGGGTCGCATAGGCGGCGGATTGTTCTTTAACCGCGGCAACGCAGAGGGTACTTTGCTTATCGAAAGCGGCACCGTAAGCAATAACTACACCGATACTCCCGCTTCACCCCCAAATAACACACAATATCTTGGCGGCGGCATATACTTCGGCAACGGAGGCGACGGCACCGTTGCCTGTCACGCTCTCCTCGGTGGAGGCAGCGAACCTCTTAACATATTCGGCAACACTTCCCTCAGAGGCGGCGGTATATGTGTAGATGACGGTGGCGGCCAACCGACAACCGTTGTGCTTAATTCGGGCGTTAATATTTACGGCAATACCGCTTTGGATACTATGGAAAGCGGTATGGGCGGTGGCGGCCTTTACATCTCCCCCAGCGGTCGCGTTACGATGAACGAGGGTGCTACCATTGGCGGCACCTCCTTGACAAACGGTAATAAGGCTAAATATGGCGCAGGCGTTCAGATAAACGGCGGCACATTTACCCAAAACGGCGGCAGTATTCAATATAACACGGCTACATATTACGCAGGCGGTGTCCACGTCATTGGCACTACTTTCGTTATGAACGGCGGCACCAACAAGGGCAACTACGCTTACGACGGTATGGGCGGCGGCGTTTACGTTGCATCCGATGGCGTGTTTGAGCTTAAAAACGGCTCTACGTTTACCGAAAACAAGGCAAACTACGGCGGAGGCGTTTACGTAAAAGGCAGAATGGATATGACAGGCGGCTCCATAGGCAACGTGGATGCCGACTCTAATATTGCCAACTACGGCGGCGGTGTTTGCGTTGCCGAAAGCGGCGTGTTTAATATGTCCGCAGGCTTTATTAAAAATAACGTTTACACGGGAGACACAGCTTTCAGAATGAGCTATGGCGCAGGGCTTTGCGTGTTTGGCTCCTTTAATATGTCAGACGGCGAGATAAGCGGCAACCAAGCCACAGGTCTTGGCGGTGGCGTAGTAATAGACGAGCACAACGACACCAACACCCCAACCGCATCCTTTGTTATGACGGGCGGCTCTATTGAAAATAACGGTAATTTAGCCACCACTGACGCAGGCAACGGCGGCGGTATATGGGTAGGCACCTGCTTGACCTTTAGGATAGAAGGGACGGGAACAGACAACCCCGTTATAAGCGGCAACACCACGGCAGCAACCAAGGCAAACACCAACGGTGCGGGCATATTTATAAACCGCAGCGTAAGCAACCCCATAGTTATAAAGAACTGTACCCTGTCAAACAACCTTTGTCAAGGTGGAG
>JAZSLS010000048.1:0-9068 GCA_045535465.1 Eubacteriales bacterium | reverse complement strand
TGGTAATAACCGCCGAGTCAACCTTGGGCTTGGGCGAAAAGTTAGCCGCACCCACTATAAACTGCTTCTTTACGGAAGCGTAGTAGTTAACAGCTGCAGTAACTGCGCCGTAGTTTGCGCTGCCAGCCTTGGCACACAGCCTCTCCGCTACTTCCTTTTGTATCATTATGGTAATAGACTTAAAACCGTAGTTGCCTTCCAAAAGTGCCATTATTATGGGAGTCGTTATATAGTAGGGAAGGTTAGCGCAAACAGCACACTCCAAGCCCTCAAACTCTTCTTTTATGATAGCGCCAAGGTCACACTTTAAAACGTCACGGTTAATTATCTTAACGTTGTCCGTCTCTGCAAAACGCTCTTCCAATATAGGAATAAGCTCTTCGTCTATCTCAATGGCAACAACCTTGTTGGCTCTGGATGCAAGCTGTTTTGTAAGTATACCCATCCCCGGGCCTATCTCAATAACACCAACGTTCTTATCCGCACCGCAAGCCTCTGCAATGCGTATAGGTATTTTGTCGCTGGTTAAAAAGTTTTGCCCAAGAGCTTTCTTTTTTGTAAAAGCTTCAGCCATTTAATTGTCCTTGTCAATAACGGTAAGGAACTTGGCAACGCCGTTTACCGCAGCCTGACCGTGAGGTATACGAGGGTCAAAATAAATGGAGTCACCCTTTTCAAGGATAACGCTTTTTTTGCCTATGGTAACCTTTACAATTCCTTCAAGAACGTAGTTGAACTCCTGACCGCCGTGGGAAACAAGGTCAGCAGGCTTGTCGGAAGAGCTAATGGTAACAAGCATAGGTTCTTTGTTTCTGCCTATATAGTTGTGGGCAAGAGTCTCAAAAGAATATCCTTCGTAACGCTTAATATCTTCACCTTGCCCCTTGCGGGTAACGGTGTAGTCGTACATACGGGGAGCTTCACCCGTAAGTATCTCAGTAGGGTCAACGCCAAAAACAGCGGCAACAGCATATATCATACTAATGGGTATTTCCTTGCTGCCGCTTTCATATTCCTCGTAAAGAGAAACGGGGATTTCAAGCCTCTCAGCTACTTCGGCGGTGGTAAAATCAAGTATATCACGCAGATAATAAATACGTGCGGTTATCTGCTTAAGCTTTTCTGTATGTTCGGTATACACGGTAAAACCTCCAAACAAAACAAATAGTACCTCATTGTTTATGTTATTATATCATATTTACCCTTTGCAGTCAAGAAGTTTTGTATTATAACTTTGCGTTTACGGTAAGAAAAGGCGTATTTTTTGTAATTTTCTTCACTCATTTTGCAAAGAAGTTCTTCCGTAAACTCCGCAATAAGCTCCTCTGCAAAATAGGGAATGGTGCTATATGCGGCATTTGAGTTGTGAGGACAAACCTTTTGGCATATATCACAACCCCAAAGGGTGCGGTTTTTACTAAGCACTTCAAGCTCTTCATCGGTTTTGCTGCTTTTTTGTGAAATGCAGGACAAACAGCGTTCAATAGTCACTCCGTCCTTGCCGATAGCAGCCGTAGGGCACGCAGAAAGACAAGCGCCGCATCCGATACAGGTGCTTTCCGTGCCTGCGGTTCTTTCCTTAAGCTGCTTTTCAAAAAGAAAAGTTCCTATAAAAACATAACTGCCGTAACGCTTGTTAATAAGCAGACCGTTTTTGCCAATGAAACCCAGACCGCATTTTGCGGCGGCGTCTTTTTCGTGTATGGGAGAGTGGTCTGCAAATCCGTAAACCTTACCACCGCTTTTAGCCTCCAAGTCAGGCAAAAGCTTTTCTTTAAGCAAAGCGAAATAAGCGTGATAATCCTTGCAACGTGCAAAAAGTCCCACGTTAAGTCCGTCTGTGAAACGCATCTCTTCGTGTCTGTATGGCATAAGTATCATAAGGGCACTGCTTATCGTTCCCTTGGGTAAAAGACGGCTGTTTATAACTTTAAGCTTCTCAAAATCTATTATGCCGTATTCGGTTATACCTTCCTTGAAAAGTAGCTTTTCCATAAAATGCCTCCGCAAATATAAAAACAGCCGCCGTCGATAAACGGCGGCGGCGTACGTACGAACTAGTCGGAAACGTAGGGGATAAGTGCAACGTGTCTTGCTCTCTTAACAGCGATAGTAAGCTGTCTCTGATGCTTAGCGCAAGTACCGGTAACACGTCTGGGAAGTATCTTAGATCTCTCAGAAAGATTTCTTCTGAGCTTAAGAGTATCCTTATAATCTATATGCTCGATCTTCTCAGCGCAAAAAGCACAAACCTTTTTTCTCTTCTTAGGTCTAAAAGGCTTCTGAGCCTGCTGAGCCTGTCCTTCGGTTCTTACATCTCTATCCAAAGCGAAAACCTCCTTATTACAAAATCTGTTTAAATGAAATTAAAAGGGAAGCTCATCATCAGCGGAAAGCTCCTCAAAAGAGCCGTCCATCTTGGGTGAGCTATAAGAGGGCATTTCGTTAACGGGCGCTTCACGGCCGGTAGAGCCGTCCGGACGTCTGTCAACAAAAGTGCACTCATCAGCGACAATCTCGTAAGAGATGCGCTTTGCACCGTTTTGGTCTGTCCAAGAGCGTGTCTGGAGTGAGCCGGAAACCAGAATAGACCTGCCCTTAGTAAAGAAACGGGTAACAAATTCAGCGGTTTGGCGCCAAGCAACAACGTCAAAGAAATCAGACTGGGGCTGTTCGCCTGCTCTTGTAAAGCGTCTGGAAACAGCTATTCTGAAGGTAGTAACGGACACACCGTTAGGTGTTTGCTTAAGCTCCGGATCGGCAACAAGATTGCCTATCATTATGACTTTATTAAAGCTTGCCATAATTCCTCCTGCAAATGAACGTTATTAAAACGGATTACTCTTCAACACGAGTGATAAGAGCGCGGAATATACCATCGGTAATGTTAAATACTCTGTCCAACTCAGCCGGGAAATCGGGAGCGGATTCGAACTTAACAAGTACGTAGTAGCCTTCGTTCAAATCGTTGATGGGGTAAGCAAGTCTTCTGTTGCCCCAAACATTGATAGAATCTACAGCTGCGTTTGCCTCGATAAGAGTGTTAAACTTTTCGGTAATAGCGGTAATAGCTTCTTCACCGAGTGCGGAGTTTACGATATAAAGGCATTCGTACATCGCTTTCTTTTCCATTCAATTACACCTCCTTCTGGTCTATGGCCCTGCCTTTCACAGGGCAAGGAGAAAACAGATAATGTTTTCCTACTAAATACCTATGATAACAAACTTTTTGCAGTTTGTCAATAGCTTTTTACGCTTCAGCGCCGGATTTTTCCTCAAGAAGCTTGCGTATCTTGTGCTTTGCATCAAGAAGAGGAGAAATGCTGTCGTCGTGGCTGAGAGTGTTTACTATCTTAGCAATAAATCTGGAAAGGTCAACAGCTTCAAGCCAGGGTCTGTTTTTAATTTCTTCGGGGATGTAGGAGAGGTTGGTGGTATAAAGCTTGGTCAGCTTGCCCTCCTCGTACATCTTGTCAAACTTAGCAACGCCTTCGGTAAAGAAAGCAAAGGTGCTTGCTACGTAGGTGTTTTCTATGTTGTAGTGTGAAATGCTTTCAATTATGTCTATAACGGAACCGCCGGAGGCTATCATATCGTCAACAATAAGCACGCTCTTGCCTGTAAGGTCGCCGCCTAAGTATTTATGCTCAACGATGGGGTTTTTACCGTTAACAAGCTTGGAGTGGTCACGTCTCTTGTAGAACAAACCAACGTCAACGCCCAAAACGTTAGCGTAGAAAATAGCTCTTTCCATAGCGCCTGTGTCGGGGCTGATAACCGTAAGCTTGGAGCTGTCGTGGAAGCCTTCCTTAACTATAAAGCGCTTAAGAGTGGAATAGGTAGCCATACAGTTTTCAAAGGACGTAAATGGTATTGCATTATGTATGGTGGGGTCGTGGGCATCGAAAGTGATAATGGTGTTTACGCCCATATTCTCAAGGTCCTTAAGAGCCATAGCGCAGTCCATAGACTCACGGCCCTTACGCTTGTGCTGTCTGGAAGCGTAAAGAAGGGGCATAATAACGGTAACACGGTTAGCTTTGCCGCCTATTGCGGAAAGAACACGCTTAAGGTCCTGAAAATGTTCATCGGGGCCCATACGGTTTTCAAAGCCGAACATCTTGTAGGTACAGCCGTAATTGCCAACGTCGGTAATGATATAAATGTCTCTGCCTCTTACGGAGTCGGGAAGAACAACCTTACCTTCGCCGTTGGAAAAACGTGCTTCTTTAACGGGAATAATGTAGCTTTTGTCAGTATTGGTCTCGCCGCGAAGCGCAAGAATATGAGAAGCAATCTTTTCGCCCAATTCCTTGCAGTTGCTCATAACTATAATGCCAAGCTTGCCGTGATTCATAGATTCGCTCATAAAAACATCTCCAAACCGTTATTTCTGTAAACAACCAACAGATAAAGGTATTTTAACTTATTTTTCGCCAAAAGTATATAGTATTTTTACACAAAACGAGATTTTTTTTAGCTTTTCTTTGGTTAAAAAAAGCAATAAACTTTTTGTCGGAGCATAGTTTTTTCTGTTGACAAAGGGAAGGAAATGTGTTAAGATTAATCGAACATTAGTTCACATTCTTTGACGGAGGTGCGCTATGCGGCGCGTGTGTTTATAATGGCAGATAAAGTTGTAGATAAAAAAAAGGAAGCCTTGCAGGTAGCGCTTGCACAGGTGGAGAAAAAATACGGCAAGGGTTCTGTAATGCGCCTTGGCGAAAACGCCAGGATGGAAGTTTCCAGCGTGTCTACGGGTTCTCTTTCTCTTGACCTTGCTTTAGGTATAGGCGGTTTGCCCCGTGGCAGAATAATCGAGATATACGGACCGGAGTCCTCCGGTAAAACCACCGTTGCTCTTCACGCTATTGCTGAGGTGCAAAAGCAAGGCGGCGAGGCAGCTTTTATAGATGCGGAGCACGCCCTTGACCCTATTTATGCGAAGGCGCTGGGTGTTGATATAGACGAGCTTTTGGTTTCTCAGCCCGATGACGGCGAGCAGGCTCTTGAGATAGCTGAGGCTCTTATCCGTTCAGGCGCAGTTGAAATAGTGGTTATCGACTCTGTTGCGGCCCTTGTGCCTAAAAGTGAGATAGATAACGAAATGGGCTCCTCCAACGTGGGCGTGCAGGCACGTCTTATGTCGCAGGCGCTTCGTAAACTTTCCGGCGCAGTTGCAAAGTCCAATTGTATCGTTATATTTATCAACCAGCTCCGTCTTAAGATAGGCGTTTTCTATGGCAACCCCGAAACCACTACCGGCGGTACCGCTCTTAAGTTCTATGCTTCGGTGCGTATTGATATCCGCAAGGCTGAGCAGCTTAAGTCCGGCTCCGAAATAGTTGGTAACCATACTAAGTGTAAGGTTGTTAAAAATAAGGTTGCTCCTCCTTTCAAAACAGCGGAGTTTGATATACTTTACGGTAAGGGCATCTCTAAGGAAAGTGAGATAATTGAGCTTGGTATCCGCTTCGGCGTTATTGATAAGAGCGGCTCGTGGCTTTCCTATAACGGAGAAAGGCTTGGTCAGGGCAAGGATAAGGTGCGTGACCTTCTTAGTGAGGATAAGGCACTTGCGGCTGAGCTTGAAGCTAAGATAAGAGAGAAGTGTGTTGGCGGTATAGCAGACGATGCTTCTGAGGATGAGGACGACTTTTTCGGTGAAGAATAATGGGTGACCTTTGTTCGGTTAAGCTGTACCGCAGCGAAGGGGAAGCGGTAGTTACCCTTTGCGGGGAGGATTACCGCATAACTATGGCGGATTACGAGGCTATCGGTATAACCGATGGGGAAGGTGTGGAGGATGAAAAGGCAAGCCTTTTGGCGGAGGCTGCCGAAAAGCTTTCTTGTATAAAAAAAGCCTTTACTTATTTGTCCTACCGTGCTTTACCTTCTCTAAAGTTGCGCCAAAAGCTTAAAAAGGCAGGCTTTACCGAGGAAGCGATAGATAAAACCATAGCTCTTATGATGAAAAAAGGCTACCTTAACGACTATGAGCTGTGTGTCGACTACGCCGTTGCTTTGCGTAACAGCAAAAGGTTTGGCAGGGCGAGGCTTTTAAAGGAGCTTTATGCAAAGGGCTTTACACGTGAGCAAACAGAGGAAGCGATAGAGGCCGCTTTCGAGGACTACGATACCGTAGCGGCTGTAACGGAGCTTTTGGAGAAAAAGTTTCCGTCGCTGTGTGCAGAGGACAGGCAGGCTCGTGCTAAGGCCACTGCGTATCTGTACAGAATGGGATATTCATACGATGATATAAACAACGCAATAGAAGCGTTTGGAAGGGAGTGAAGCCGTTTTGGCTATAAAAGTTAATTTTGTTTCCTTGGGCTGTCCCAAGAACCTGCTGGACACGGAAAATATGCTTTATCTTCTTGCAGAGCAGGGCTTTGAGATAGTTGCGGAGGACGTTGATGCTGACGTTATAGTTATAAATACCTGCGCTTTTATAGAAAGTGCAAAGCAAGAGGCAATTGACAACATTTTAGACGTTGCGTGGCTCAAGGAAAACCACACCCTTAAGGGAATAGTGGTTACCGGTTGCTTGGCAGAGCGTTATAGGGACGAGGTTCTTGAGCGTATGCCCGAGGTGGACTGCGTTATCGGTACGGGTTCTATTGCAAAAATAGGCGAGGCAGTTACTGCGGCTTACAACAAACAGCGTTATACCGCCTTTGATGACGTTAACGAGGCACCCTTTGAAAATAACCGAATAGTTACCACTCCTGAGTATTTTGCGTATATTAAAATAGCTGAGGGTTGTGATAATTGCTGCACCTATTGCGTTATTCCGCAGATAAGAGGTAAATTCCGCAGCCGTTCAATGGATGATATAGTGGGCGAAGCCCGTGACCTTGCGGCTTTGGGCGTTAAGGAGCTGTGTCTTGTTGCTCAGGACACAACAAGGTACGGCGAGGACCTTTACGGCACCTATTGTTTGGACAGCCTTTTGCAGGCTCTTTCCGAAATAGAGGGCATAGAGTGGATACGCCTTATGTACTGTTATGCCGATAGGCTTACCGACGGCGTTATAGAAGAGATGGCAACCAATCCCAAGGTTGTTAAATATATAGATATGCCCCTTCAGCATATATCCGACGACGTGCTTAAGAGGATGAACAGACGTGATACGGAAAGCAGTATAAGGGAAACTATAGATAAGCTAAGAAGCCGTATTCCCGATATCTGCATACGCACTACCTTTATAACAGGTTTTCCCGGTGAAACGGAGGATGATTTTAAAAAGCTTCACGCTTTCATTAAGGAAATGCGTTTTGAAAGGCTTGGCGTTTTCGAGTATTCAAGGGAGGAAAATACACCCGCCTACGATATGCCCGACCAGATACCCGAAAAGCTTAAGAGAAAACGCTATGACATACTTATGAAGGAACAGCGCCGTATACATAAGGAGAATAATGAAAAGCAGGTAGGCGCTACCCTTCGTGTTCTTTGCGAAGGCTACGACAAAGCGGCAGAAACCTATTTTGGCCGTTCAGCGCACGACGCTCCGGATATAGACGGCAAGGTGTATTTTTCTGCACCCCGCAGGCTTCGTGACGGTGAGATGGTAGACGTTACCGTTACCGAGGTGCTTGACTACGACCTTTACGGCAGAGCACACTAATAATACAAACAGGAGAAATATTGGCAATGAAACTGTATAACACATTAACTCAACAAAAGGACGAGCTTACTATTAGGGACAATACCGTTCGTATGTACGTTTGCGGTCCTACCGTTTATAACTTTTTTCATATAGGCAACGCAAGGGTGTTTGTTGTTTTCGATATGCTTCGCCGTTACCTTGAATACCGCGGTCATAAGGTTATCTTTGTCCAAAACTTTACCGACGTGGACGACAAGCTTATAAAAAGAGCTTTAGAGGAAGGCACCACCGTTCGTGACGTGGCGGAGAAATACATTAAGGAATATTTTGTGGATGCCGAAGGCCTTGGTATAAAGGCGGCTACCGTTCATCCCAGAGCTACCGAAACCATTCCCGAAATTATAGCTATGGTTTCTGCGCTTATCGAAAAAGGCCACGCTTACGTAAGAGGGGGCGACGTTTACTTTGATACCGAAAGCTTTGCAGAATACGGCAAGCTTTCTCACAGGGACGTTGAGTCTCTTGAGGCGGGCGCACGTATTGAGATAAACGACGTAAAGAAAAACGTTTACGATTTTGCTCTTTGGAAGGCTCAAAAGGAAGATACCGAAATCGCTTGGGATTCTCCTTGGGGCAAGGGCCGTCCCGGTTGGCATATCGAATGCTCCGCTATGGTTGATAAGTTCCTTGGCAGCGATATAGATATTCACGGCGGCGGTCAGGACCTTGCTTTTCCTCACCACGAAAACGAAGTGGCGCAAACCGAGTGTGCAACAGGCAAATGCCTTGCAAAAATATGGATGCACAACGGCTATATTAACGTTGATAATAAAAAAATGTCCAAATCCCTCGGCAACTTCTTCACCGTTCGTGACGTGGCGGAAAAGTATGACTATCAGGTTATAAGATACTTCCTGCTTTCTCCTCATTACAGAAGCCCCGTAAATTACTCTGCTGAGATACTTGAGCAGGCAAAAAGCTCTCTCGAAAGGCTTCAAAATTGTGAAGAAAACCTTGCGTTCCGTCTTAAGAGCGCTACGGGTGACGTTCTTAGTGAGTCCGAAAAGACCGTTCTTCTTGCGATAGACGCAAAGAATGCGGAAATGGATGCGGCAATGGATGACGATTTTAACACCGCCGACGCTATAAGCTGCGTGTTTGAAATAGCAAAGCTTATAAACACCGCCCTTGCGGATGCTTCCGCAAGCAAGGCGTTTATTAAGAGCGCTTACGAAAAATACCGCACTCTTCTTGTTCTTTTCGGCTTGGAGCTGAAGAACGACGAAAAGGGCGACGAAGCAGAGATAGAAGCGCTTGTTGCTGAGAGAACAGCCGCTAAAAAACAAAAGGATTATAAACGTGCAGACGAGATAAGAGATACCCTTGGTAAGATGGGTATAGTTATCGAGGATACACCTCAGGGACCAAAATGGAAAAGAGCATAGACTTTAATAAATGC
>JAZSLS010000081.1:0-10573 GCA_045535465.1 Eubacteriales bacterium | reverse complement strand
CTTTAAGGTAACACGCCCGCAAACCTTGTTTTTACATAGGTTGTGGGCGTTTTATCTTATTACCTTGCTTTGTATTACAGGAGAAAATGACAAACAGAAAAACCACGGAGATTAACAACGGAATAAAGCTTATCGAATATACGGACGGACTGCTTTTCGGTACAGACGCCCTTTTGCTGGCACGCTTTGTTAAGGGCGGTGCTCGAAAAAAAGGGGTGGATATCGGTACCGGTAGTGGTCCCGTTTCGCTTATTTTGCTGTCCGAAAACAAGGCGGCACATATGACAGGAATTGAAATTCAGGAAAAATACGCAGCTTTAGCTACTGAAAACGCCAACGCCAACGGCCTTGGCGATAGGTTTACCTCTGTCTGCGGTGACGCTAATAGCCCCCGTGGGCTTTTCCCCGCAGGGGAAGCGGATTTTGTCGTTTCCAACCCTCCTTTTATGAAGGCGGCATCCGGCAAGCTAAATGCCACGGATGCTAAAACCATAGCAAGGCACGAGGAGTTTTTGCCGCCTAACGAGCTTTGCGCAGCAGCTGCTTTATACTTGAAATACGGCGGAAGCTTTTACGTGGTATACCGTCCCGAAAGGATATGCACCCTTATTACGGCTATGAAGGAAAACGGGATGGAGCCTAAGCGCATTTGCTTTGCGGGTGCTACGGAAAAATGCTCGCTTGTTTTGGTGGAAGCCAAAAAGGGTGGCGCCGAAGGAGCAGAGATTAGTTTTGTAAAAATATAGAAGGAGAGGCTTATGAAAAGGTCGGTTGCTTTTGCTCTGATTACCGCTATGCTTATGGCGGTCTTTTCCCTATGCCTTTCTTTTGTGAGCTTTGAAAGCAACCCCTTTGAATATTACGACGACGCAAGGGAAGAAAGCATTTCTCTTTCTGTCGGCACTGCCTTGAAGGGCGAAAACGAAAGCCGCCCCATTACCGAAATGGGATACGTTGTTAAGTTTAAGGACAGCGCATCCTTAGACGAGATATACGATTGCGTAAGCGCATACGATTTTAAACCCTTGGCACACAGCCAACAACGCATTTTTAAGCTTTGCATCTCAGACATCGGCCGTTTTAACGCAGCTTTTGGAAACATAGTAGAACTTGCCGAAAAGGAAGGCGAGCTTAGTCTTTCGGCAGCGGTTGACGACCCCTTGGCAGTTGACCAATGGGAGCTTGACTATCTTGATGCTTACGATGCCTGGGACGTTACCACAGGTAACCGTGACGTTACAGTTGCAGTTCTTGACAGCGGTGTTTACAGAATGCACCCCGATTTCGAGGGCGTTTCCATACTTGCAGGCTACGATGCCGTTGACCGAGTAAACGTAGTAAACGCAGACCACAACGGTCACGGTACTAAGGTTATTTCTATTATTGCCGCTGCCGCAAATAACGGCTTGGGGATGGCAGGCGTAGGCAGGAACATTTCCGTTATGCCCATAAGAGTAAGCGATTACACAGGCTATATACACTCTGCCGATTTCATAGAGGCAGTTTACTACGCCGCTGATGCAGGTGTTGACGTTATAAATATGAGCTTTGGCGGCTACACTTATTCCGCTATGGAAGAAGCTGCAATGGAATACGCCGCTTCCAAGGGCTGCCTTTTGGTTTCTGCAGCAGGCAACAAAGAAACCGACGGGCAGTATTCAGGGATGAAAGCTTATCCCGCCTCCTACTCCTCTGTTATAAGTGTTGGCTCTGTGGATGAAAACGGTATACTTTGTCCTTTTTCCCAGCGCAATGACGACGTGGATATGGTTGCGCCCGGTTTTAATATTACCGTTGCAAATATGGCAGGCGGCTACGAAAAAGAGCTTGGCACCTCCTTTTCTGCCGCTTACGTAAGTGCCGCTGCAGCCCTTGCACTTTCTGCAATTGACAAAGGGGTAGGCTTTACCTCAGACCAATTTGTGTCTTTGGTTGCTTTTCTTAACGGCGGCAAGAAGGATGAAGGCTACGGCTACGGCGCCGTTAACCTGGCGGCTATACTTAAAAACATAAATATGCCCTTGGTATCGGGCGTTACAAACGGCGGAGTTTATCATAAAAACGTTTCCGTTACCTTTAACCGAGGTACAGCTATTTTGGACGAGCAGCCTTTTTACAGCGGCGACAGCGTTATAACCAGCGGCAGTCACACTCTTACGGTGAAGGACGGCGCAAACGAGCTGGTATTTAGCTTTATTACTGACAATATTCCCCTTAAGTACGAGTATAAGGAGGGCAGCTCCTCCGCTTCCATAAGCTTTACCCGAGGCACGGCAACGCTGGACGGTGCGCCCTATCTGTCGGGTACACCCATAAGCGCTGAAGGCAGGCACCGCTTTAAGCTTACGGGGCCCTACGGCAACACGGAAAGCTTTGAGTTTAAATGCGATTTTAAAGCACCCGAGGTTTTTGGCGTTGAAAACGGAGGTGTATACAGCAAGCCCGTTTATATAAGCGCAGAGCGCGGCGGCACTCTTACCCTTAACGGAAAAAGTATTGAGTCGGGCACGGTAGTTGCCCGAAACGGCAGATATACCTTGGTTTCTGCCACCGCCGACGGCAAAAACAAAACGGTTATATATTTTAACGTTTCCATAAAAAATCTTTCCGTTTACAACTCTACTTTATCAGGCTCCAAGCTTATTTACGACGAAGCCTATCAAACGGTGGTGTTCTATAACAGTGCGCTTTCGGGCGTGAGAGTTTTCAACCAAAGCGACCTTACAAAAACGCTTTGCTTTGTTCGTACCGATAGCGGCGTTACCTCCTACGGCTTTACCAACGACAAGTTGGTGTTAATTAACAGATATGGTGTTACCCTGTGTCAACGTGCCTCTCTTGCTCTTGGCAGATCCAGCGATGCAGTAGACTATAAATTTGTTAAAGAGGCCACGACTTCCGTTTTAGCAGACGGTATTGTTTACTATTTTGTTAATGAAGGCAGTTCCTCCGTTCTTTACAAAATGGACGTATCCACCGGCAAAAGCACTGCACTTACCACCATAAAAACAGTTATACGTCATTTGGCTATGGACGGCAAAAAGCTTATAGCCGCAGATAACGAAGGTGAAATATTTGTATGCAGTACAAGCGGCAACGTTTTAGACAGTATGCAGACCGCCGATGGCATTGAAAGCTTAGTGGCGGGCAACGGATATATTTGCACCGATAAGCACGTTTACAACACCGAAAAAAAGGAAAAGCTGTTTTCCATAGAAAACGGGGAAAAGCTTTTGTTTACCAAAAACAGCGTTCTTGTAACAGACCGTTCCGTTTACGACCTGAAAACCTTTGCACGCATTGCCGCCTTTGGCGACGGAGTGGTTGACGCTGTACTAACAGCCGGCGGATACGTTTACAAATCCTTTAGCAATGCCTCAATTGAACTAATAAACAACCAAGGTTTTGACTTTTCAGCAGCCACTGCGCCCGATATGCTTGGAGCAGCCCGTTGCAGCAATCTTGTTCTGGGAAGTATAAGCTATGCTTCTTCCTATGAAAGTGCGGTTAGTTTTCCCGAAGGTACGGATATTATTGATGCAGTTTTGCCAGAGGGAAAAACGATATACGCAATTTCCGGCACAAACCGAGCCATTTATTTTATAGACCGCAACAAAATGCAAATAAGCAAGACCGTACCTCTTCGCTTTGAACCTCGTACTCTTTGTGCCGACGGAAAAAACGTTTACGTTTCATTTAAAAACGAAAATATGCTTTTTTCCTACTCTTTAGACAGCAAAAAAGGAACTTATTACGTATGCACGGAAAGGTACACAAAGCTGGCTTGTGACGCAAAAAAGCTTTACGCTCTTAACGACAAGGGAAACCTTTACGCCTTTGACAAAGCTAATTTAAAAAACGGAAGCGAAACGGTTATAAAATCGCAAAACGTTTTGGATTTTGTACCGCACGATTCTTATTTGTACGTTTATCTTAAGCCCGTTTCCGTAACAATGCTATACAAAATCAACACCGCAGACTATACAATTGCAGAATCTGCAGCTCTTAACTCTACGGCTGCAAAGATATTTGTTGCCAAGGACGTAGTTGCCGTTGGCAACAAGGTATACTCCTCCGCATCCTTTGAGCTTCTCTATGACGTGGAGGATAAAATTGAGTACGCTAAGGATAAATATCTTGTAAGTAAAAACGGCATATACCGCAGCGATAACGGTTTTCTTATAAGCAACTGGTCTCTTGACCTTTCGTTGCCTATGTTTGCCGAGGATAACAGCTATTACAGCATAGAGGCTGATTATATAAGCCGTACCGATAGCCTTGGCGATGCAATTGATGCCTTGCCAAGCATTAAGGGTGTTAGCAACGGTGCTGTGGTGGATGGCCCTATTACCATTGAGTTTGGATACGGCAACGGCTACGTAGACGGCGAGCCATACGTTTCGGGCACTCCCATAGAAAACGGCGGCTTGCACAGCTTTTCACTTTCCCTTCCCTTTGGTTATATCTACACCGTTAGCTTTACCATAAACGCAGATATTAACTCCATAAAGCTGACCGCAGAAAAAAACACCATTATGGTGAACGAAAGCATAAAGCTTAACGTAAGCGCACGTCCCCTTACCTACGGTGTAGTTGACGTGGTTTACAGCACGGATAACGAAAATGCAGTAGTGCTTCCCGACGGAAGTGTTATCGGCGCAGAAGCCGGCGTATGTACCGTAACGGCAACCACTGCGGACGGAAAACACAAGTCCAGCGTAAGGATAACAGTAACCCAGGGGTATATTGTGTTTGACAGCAGCTATTTCTTTGCAGATACCTCCGAGCGTATAGTTAAGGGCATAGCTGCCGGCACGGACGTGGAAGCCTTTCTTGTAGCCGCCTCGCAAACCAAGGGTAATCTGGTGGTAAGAGGCTACAACGCCGTTCAGGTTAACGCAGGTATGATATATACCGGTATGACAGCCGAGCTTACCGACATATACGATAAGGTTATAGACGTTTGGCATCTTTCGGTTTTGGGCGATATAGACGGTGATGGATATATTACCGCCAACGACTATTACGTTTTAGACAATATGCTCTCCCACCCCGAAGGCTTTACTCCCGTTATCACGGCGGCGAGCGACATTGACTTCAACGGGATAGTAAACTCTCTTGACCTTATAGCGCTTAAAGAGCATTTGCTGGAGCAGCGAACCATAAGCGAGGAACGCATAACTCCAAGCCGTGTTTCCGGTGCTACTTCTCACATTATTATGCCCTCCTCCTTAACTCCGGGCAGTTCCTTTACGGCAACGGTAACTCTTACCGATATGAAGGCTGTTACCGCTCTTTCGGGCAAGCTGGTTTACGATAGCTCCTTGCTGACCGTTAAAGAGGTTTTGGTTGTAGGCAAAAACGGCGGTTTTTACACTGAAACTCCGGATGGACTGTTCTTTTTTACAGATACCGATTCAAAAGCGGAGAGCACCGTTACCCTTCTTGTAGTATTTTCGCTTTCGGAGTACGCAAGCTTGGGTGAAAGCATTACCGTAGGCTGTGAAAAGCTGTGTACCTACGACGGCAGCGCTGCTGCGGTAAACGTTGGCAGCAAGCTTGTTAAAACAAGCGAAAATATTATTCCCGAGGTTTTGATACACAATCTGCCCGGTTATATTTTTGAAAGCAAGGCCTTGGAAAACCGTTTGGTTTTTCCGGCCGATACTCAAAACATATACGTTTCTGCCTATCCTATGGAATTAGGAGATATAGCAGGTGAAACAAGCTTTGGTAACAGGCTTAACACTTCCTTTGCAGTGGTATTTACCGATAACGAAGGAAGCATTACCCAGTATAATTACGAATGTGAAAAGGCAAAAAGCGAAAGCTTGCCGCCTTCTGCAGGAAATACGGAAATATATAAAAACGGCAACAGCTATATTTCGGAGATAAGCTTAAAGGGCGGAGTTCTTTCTCCTGCCTTTAACAAAGACATAAGAGAATACTTTGTTGTTGCACAAAATCCCGACGAGCTTTTGATAAATGCCGTAGCGGAAAGTGTACTGAGCGTTACGGAAATAACTCCCTATGACGCAGAAACGGGCACGATAACCGTAAAATGCACGGCTGAAGACGGTAGCGTAACTCTGTACGTCCTTCACGTTACCAACAAAATGAGCTTTAAATACGAAAAAAATGCGGTTACAAAACACAGCTTATGGCTTTGGTTAATTCCCCTAACGGCTCTCGGCGGAGCTTTGACCACCTTCTTGGTTTACCAAAAAAAGAAAAAAGCTCCTTAAAAGCAATGTAGGAGGTTTATATTGAAAAAAATATTACCATTACTGTTAGTATTTACGTTACTTTTGACGGCTTGTTCCCAAAAGGGCAGCAAGGATGATAGCTCGGTTGACACCTTGGAAATAAGCGACGGACAAGTTAATATTTTTGATGGCCTAAAGGGAGCGGAAAAGCTTGACACAGACTGGCTGTTTATTCCCGAAAAAGCCGTTGTTTTACGCAAAAGTACCGAAAACGGTGAGTACCGAATAAGCTTTAAGGGTGCGGAATATCCTGAAATAAATGCGTATGGTGAAGATATTTTCAACACGCTTACAGGCAGAGGTGCCATAGTGTACAACGCCGCAGACCTATTACATCCCGTAAAATTAGATTCCTTTACCGAGGCTGAGCTAGACATAAGCTTTGCGGGAACCGCTTACAGCTATTATTATAAGTTAGACGGCCGGATATATATGATTGTAATAAAGTATTACGGAAGCGCCGGAGGCACCTACGGAAACGGGCAAAGCGAGCTTAGGTTTGACGACGTTACCGATAGGATAGCTTCCCTTTTGGAGGAATGACCTATGTTTTTCAAAAAAAGCCCCAAAAAAGAAGAATATTTTGTTTTTAATTTAGGATGTGCAAAGCCTACGCAGTGTGTTTCCTTTTCAGTGGAAAAAGGCATTATAAATGCTGATTGGTACGACGAAGACGAACACTGTGTAATAAAGGATGCGCCTATAAACGAAGGCTTTTGGGACGTTCTTTACAGCACAGCCTTGGAAAGCGGAGTGCTTAACTGGAAAGCACATAAAATTTGCAACCATTTTGCTACTTGCATAAATATCGAGGTATTCAACGCCGAAGGCAGGTTCCCCGACGGAAGCGCCTTTGAAGCAAACAATATGCACGGTATGCCCGAAGGCTTTGACGAAGCTATTGAAGCTATTAAAGCTGTTTTTCGCAACTGTTTATAACAAAAAAAGGTGCTGTAAAAAACTTTGTTTTTTACAGCACTTTCTTTTTTAACAAAACAACTATTGAAAAAATATTTTTTTTATTGTATAATGCTTTTGTGTGCTATGCGTTGGCAAGTATGGCGTCAGTCAAGGTCTTGGTTATAAGCCTGTGACCGTCTTCTGTGGGATGAATACCGTCAGCGCTGATAAGATTTTTAAAATCGTGAGAGGTCAAGAACGCACCTCTAAGGTCAACAAGCTGAGCACCGCAATTATCTGCAATACGCTCCACCATACGGTTATAATTTTCGTGCCAGCGATAAATCATACTTGTATCCCCAAGCCAATTAAGTATAACGTCGTAGTCAAGGCCACGGCTTATCCAATTCATATATCTTTCACTGTCCAAGGGAGGAAGGTTGGAAACAAGAACACGGGCGCCTACCGAGCGTGCGTATTCCATACAAGCTTTATAAAGCTTTTCAAAAAGCTGAGGATTGGTTTTGCAGGTATGCTCATCCTCGGGAGATTCGGATATAGCTTTCCAAGGATGATCGCAATCATTTCCACCGTACTCAAGCAAAATAATGCTATCCTCGTCCATACCCTCAATTTCTTCCTTTAATATGCGTTCGCCATATTCAATGGTTGCGCCCATTTTTGAAAGATTGTTTACCTCTATTCCCTGCTCCGCTAAATTGGCATAGTCGGGCATACATATCTTATATCTTTTAGTTTCATCGGAATAGGTAACGCCCTTAAGTATGGAGTCACCAAAGATAAAAAGCTTTTTCAACGGATATCACACTTTCTTTTTTATTAACGTCAGGGGCTTGCCCCTCCGCAAGCTTATTATAGCCCTTTTTATACCAAAAAGTAAACCTACTGCTTGATTTACAGACTATACTATGAAAAATGCACTCGGTAGAGTTTTAAAGATGAGACTCTACTGTTGGTAGAAAGCTTGATTTTAAGCGGTTTTTTGACGCATTTTTCTATCCCAAAAGGAAGGAGTTCCTATGGAAGACATTAAATTGATTGTTGCAAAAAATATTGCAGATTTAAGAAAGGCAAACGGATACACTCAGATTAGCCTTGCCGAAAAGCTTAATTATTCTGACAAAGCCATATCAAAATGGGAAAGAGGCGAATCTATACCCGATGTGGTTGTACTTAAAGAGTTAGCCGATTTGTTTGGTGTTACTCTTGACTATCTTGTACAAAAGGAGCATAATGCGCCGCCCAAGACCGGCGGAAAAGTAATTAAGCACAATCACGCCTTTATTACAGGGATAAGCGTGCTTTTGGTGTGGCTTATTTCCACCGTCGTTTTTGTTATTATCGACTATTCCGTAAACACAACGGAGCACTGGCTTACGTTTGTGTGGGCAGTGCCCGTATCGTTTATTGTATGGCTTGTGCTTAACAGCGTTTGGTTTAACCGCAGACTTAACTTTTTAATTATATCCTTTTTAGTGTGGTCGCTAATCGCTGCGTTTTACCTATCCTTCTTGCCCTTTGGGTTTAATATTTGGCTTGTATTCGTCGTTGGCATACCTGGACAGATAATTATACTGCTTTGGTCTCGTCTTCGTTACAAGCGAAAAAATACGGCTGTAGCAAAAACCCAATAACGATAAACAAGGTATGAGGCGGTTTAGATTAAGCCGACTGCAACATATTTGCCCGTTACGTGTCCTCTTGTTCAATTTTCATAAAATGCCTCTCGCAGTGTAGCGAGAGGCATTTTTGGTATGGATGGTCATATTTTAAGACGCTTTCCCAAAAAAGCGATTTCGTTTATCCAGCTCAATTTTATAGCGTTACGTCGTCCTCGGTATAATATTTAACTCCGTTTTCATCAAGAAAAGCTTTTATTATCTCCGCACTGACGCAGTGCCCAACGTAAATAAATGCAGGATGAGCATCCTTTCCGTTGTGTATTACACCTTTTTCGTTAAAGCTGTAACCCATACTAAGACGGCGTGTTTCGATATGCATACCGTAAACTATACCCTTAGAGTCAAACAACGGTGCGCCGTTTTGACCTTTAATGCCCGGTGTGCTTAGCTCTATACCCGTTACGGCGTTATTGGAGCCCACAAGGCGGGTAACCATCCCCTCGGTGGGAAAACGAGGAGTGTTGATGGAATTAACGTCGCTCCACTCAATATCGTCTGTAATGCTGTTATAAATAACGCCCGGTACTTCGGGATAAGGGAACCCTACACGGCAAAGCAGCTCGCCGGGACGAACGTTGTTTGCGTTGGAGGCAAATACGGCGTGGTTGTTGTAATGGGTTGTATCAAAGCCCTTAAAATGTACAATTGCTACGTCATAATTCTTGCTGATATGACAGGTTATTTCCGTTATTGGAGACACGCAGTTTTTAAAATTACACTTTACGTTAACAGTCACACCGGAAGAGTATCCAAACAGCAGCTCCTGCTTTTTTATCAAAGAGCGACGTTTTGAATCGTTAGGAAGCTGATTTATAGTTTGCTTAAACTTAGAATACTTAGCGTTGATGCCGGGTGAAGTCAGTATAGTCTTTGCCACGTCTCTGGTTGTAACCGCAAAACCTTCTTCGTTAACAAAAAACATAGTAGCCGAATGCAAAGAAGCTACGGTTTCACCGTAGTTGCGAGAAATAAATACAAAGGGACGTGTATATTCCCCTACTTGTTCTATTGCGTTTGCAAACATAATACTCTCCTTCTTAGTGAACAGGGGCTGTAAAAAACTTGTTTTTTACAGCCCCTTGTAATAAATTGTTTTTTAGCCTATTTAGCCGTTAAGCTTATCGTACTGTTCCTTGAAAGTGAACTGAAGAACATCTTCAAAAGTGGTATAAACGGTAACTTCTTCAATATCCGCTTCAGGAACCTTGCCCTTTAAACTATCAAGGAATTCCTGAGCTGCTTTTTCAATTGCTGCAGTAAATTTGTTCTTAAGCTCATCAGAAAATTCCAACACGTTATTAGTGATAGCATCGTTAAGAAGGTTGTCGTACTCGTCATCACGAGTTTCTTCAAACTTTGTATCAACAGCTTCGGCATATTCAGCAGAAAGCTCATACTCAGCTACAAGAGCAAGATATTCCTCCGTCTTTGTATGGTCAGTAACTTTGATAGTAACCTCAGCGGATATGGAACCGTCAAGAATTTCTTCTACCTTTTCAGCTATATCTTCTTCGGTATATTCTTTAGCGTAACGTTCGTCGATAACTTCCTCGGTAACGTCGGTCAAAAGACGGTTTTCTATTTCGGTCTCATCAGTAACGCCGAGATTAGCGTAGCGTTCTCTAAACTCCTTTTTAAGGATACTTGTAACCTCTTCCTTAAGAACAGCCTCGGCGGTGGACTCTGCATCCTTACGCTTGTCTG
>JAZSLS010000121.1:0-7051 GCA_045535465.1 Eubacteriales bacterium | reverse complement strand
GATATCCTGCATAGCAGTTTTTAATTCGGGAGAAACATAAACGCCGCCATATTTTCCGAAGTAGCCGTTCTCGTCCGGATAGTTCTTAAAGTAAGTGTCAAAATCGATGTTGTTAAAGTTCATGGTATTTGCCTCCTTTTTTTGAGTCTTGTCAAAAGCGTAAAAAAAGCCCCTGACAAGAAATTATGATTTCTGTCAAGGGCGAATAGGTACATTTCATACGACACAATCCGCGGTGCCACCTTGATTCACGGGAAGTCCCGTGCACTTTTGCAGAATACAAACATATTCCCGGCCACTAACGTAAGCCTACACGTCGCAGAATACTGGGTGTAAAAATTGTGTAAACACAATTGTGCAAGCACAAATAACACTTTTGACTGCGCCCTCCGCGGTCCATTTGACAACTTGTTTCTCACCTGCATCTCAGCACCACAGGCTCTCTGTAAAGGCATCATTGCCGTTACTCCCGCTTCATCGGTTTAGCTATTAACTTTACTTAAGTATAGCATTTAAAACAAGCATTGTCAATAGATTTTGAACAAAAATAAGGGACGTCTGCGGAAAACCGCAGATGTCCTCAGACTGCTGACAAAGGCACCGAGCACGAAAAAGAAAAAAATACAGTTACTCTAAAGTAGAAAATTCAGGGAGAACATCCCTGAATTTTCTGCATTTTTATATGTTTTTTCGTTCAAAACGAACCTCAGCTCACAGTACAAAGTACAGCTATCGCCTCGGTTCGTTTCGTCTGCACTCTTTCTCAGCACTCTGCCAACTTGATGACAAGGTTTGTCATCAAGTTGAGGCGTTGGATTTTCCCAACGCCTTAAATTTTTGTTTTAACGGTTTTATTCTTTAACCTTGCTTTGTATTATATCAAGCCCAAAGCCAACGGCCGCACCGCCCAAAACGGCTACAAGACACAAAACACCGTGTGTAACACTGTCAAATTTGTAAGGAACAAGAAGTAACGTGGATGCAAAAACAGCACCCATTACCAAGTGCATACCAATGGAACGCTTCTTTTCAAACAAAGCGTTCATAGGCTTTGCAAACAGTATTATGGTGGCAAGAGCGCCCAACCCCACGGGAAGTACAAAGCTGGGTATAACGGACCACTCCAGCTTGAGAAGAGCCGTAAGCTTTTCCTTGAGAACATCATAAAGTCCAAGGCACATAAGAGGGGAAGAGAAGCTCATACCGGGCATCACTATACTAAGCGCAAAGCAAACGCCGATAACCATAAACCAACCAAAGTTTTGGTCAACGGCTATACTGGTGGAGGGATATATGCCGCCAACAAGCTTTGCCATTTGCGTGCCGTCTTCGGATACAGAGCCAAAGAAGCCGAGCAGAAGCACCATAAAAACAAAAGAAACGCCAAGGGTAATATACGAGCCTTTGGTTCTTTTTTCTTCGCCTGCATCCTTCCAAAGGGAGGGAAGTGTGCCAAGCACCAAGCCTAAGAATATGCTTTGCTCGATAAGCGGATTCATATTCAACGCTTCAAGTATAGCCGCAAAGCCTACAAAACCAACCGCTATACCGATAACCACGGGTAAAAGCATTCTCCAATGCTTTTTAACGCCTCTAAACGGGTGCGATAAAGTTTCCATAAGGGGCTGGTACACGCCGAACAACACGCACATAACGCCACCGCTAAGCCCCGGGAGAATGGCACCAACGCCTATAACAGAGCCTATAAATACACTAAGAAGCCATTTTGCCCAAGCAGGCAAAGAGCCTTTTTTCTTTTCCATAAGCTAAATATCCTTTCATAAAGAACTGCTTAACAGTATAGCATTTATGCCCGTTATTGTCAATATATGCCTTTTTAATATGACGAAGGATAAAAATATGATTTAAGTCTTGAAAATATGTAAAAAATATGGTAATATGTATCATTACCAATTAAATTTGGGAGGATTTATGGATTACACAAAACTTGCTGATTTATTATTTCCCGATGTTGATAAAGATACGGAGTATTACGAGGCTATGTACCCCGCACGCAACCTGCCCGAAGGCGCAGTTGTAACCCGTTTTGCACCCAGCCCTACAGGCTTTGTGCATTTTGGCGGTCTTTTTCCCGTGCTTGTGTGTGAAAGACTTGCTCACCAAAGCGGCGGCGTGTTTTATCTCAGAATAGAGGATACCGACTCCAAACGTGAGGTAGAGGGTGCAGAGAACGATATTATAAAGGCATTTGAGGACTTTGGCGTTAAATTTGATGAAAGTGTTGTACACGGCGGTGAATACGGCCCTTACAGACAAAGCGACCGCCGCCCCATCTACCGTGCATACGCAAAAAAGCTGGTTTCCGAAGGCAAGGCTTATCCTTGCTTCTGCTCTGCGGAGGAGCTTTCGGCTCTTCGTGAAAAGCAGGAAGCCGCAAAGGTGGTTCCCGGTTATTACGGTGAATACGTAAAATGCCGTGACCTTTCTATTGAACAGGTAGAGGAAAATCTTAAGGCGGGCAAGCCCTTTGTTCTTCGTTTCAAATCCTTTGGCAACAGCAATAACAAAATAAAGTTTACCGACCTTGTTAAGGGCACAATTGAAGTTACCGAAAACGATATAGATCACGTTCTTCTCAAAAGTGACGGTATGCCCACCTATCACCTTGCCCACGCAGTGGATGACCATCTTATGCACACCACCCACGTTGTAAGAGGTGAGGAGTGGCTTTCCAGCCTTCCTTATCACATCCAGCTTTTCTCCGCCTTTGGCTTTAAGCTTCCAAAGTATCTGCACATTTCTCAGCTTATGCGCCTTGCCGAGGTTGAGGAGGACGGTGTGGTTAAGCAGGTTAAAAAGAAGCTTTCCAAGCGTGATAAGGGCGCAGGTCTTACCTCTTATATAAGCGAAGGCTACGCACCCGAGTGTGTTACTGAATACGTGCTTACCCTTCTTAATTCCAACTTTGAGGAATGGAGACGTGCCAACCCGGATGCACCTCTTTCCGAGTTTAAGTTTGCTATAAAGAAGATGAGCGCCTCCGGTTCTCTCTTTGACCTTAAAAAACTTGCAGACGTGAGCAAAAACGTGCTTTCCCGCCTTAGCGCTGAGGAAATATATGCAAGGCTTGTTCGCTGGACAGCGGAGTATGATACGGAGTTTAACGCTCTCTTAACCGCTGACGAGGCTTATGCAAAGCGCATCCTTGCCATAGGCAGAGGCGGCGCAAAGCCCAGAAAAGACTTTGCTTTGTACAGCGAGGTTAAGGGCTATATGGGCTTCTTCTACGACGTGTATTTTTCTTATATAGATTCTATTCCCGAAAGCTTTGCAAAGACAGACATAAAAAAGGCAATAGAGCTGTTTATGGAAAGCTATGACGAAAAGGATGACCAGTCCACTTGGTTTGCCAAGGTAAAGGACGTAGCTTCTGCCATAGGCTACAGCCCCGATATAAAGGCGTATAAAGCAAATCCCGAACAGTTTGGCGGCCACGTTGGCGACGTAAGTATGTTCCTTCGTGTTGCGGTAACCGGTAAAACAAACAGCCCCGATATGTATGAGGTTATGGCAATTCTCGGCAAGGAAAGAGTGTTTGCACGCCTTAAGTCCTTTGCAGATATGATGTAAGGAGAGTCATTTATGGAAAACACCAGCAATTATTTGTTTGATATAATCGAAAGCGACCTTGCCGAAGGTAAGGTGGATAAGGTTCATACCCGTTTTCCGCCGGAGCCCAACGGTTGCCTTCACATAGGCAGCGCAAAGGCCATATGCATCAATTACAGCGCCGCTAAGAAGTTTGGCGGTAAGTTTAACCTTCGTTATGACGATACCAACCCCTCCAAAGAGGATGACAGCTACGTTAAGTCCATATACGAGGACCTTTTGTGGCTTGGCGCTGTTCCCGATAACGTGCTTTACGGCTCCGATTATTTTGAAAAATGCTATGAATTTGCAGTGCTTCTCATAAAAAAAGGTCTTGCCTACGTTTGCGACCTTAATGCGGAGCAAATGCGTGAATACAGAGGTACTCTTACCGAACCCGGTAAGGAAAGTCCCTACCGCAACCGCAGCGTAGAGGAAAATTTAGAGCTGTTTGAACGTATGAAAAACGGCGAATTTGAAGACGGTGCCTGCACCCTTCGTGCAAAGATAGATATGGCATCCTCTAATATGAACCTCCGTGACCCTGCTATTTACCGCATTCTTCACGTTAACCATCATCGTCAGGGTAACAAGTGGTGCATTTATCCTCTCTATGACTATGCGCATCCCATACAGGATGCCCTTGAGGGTATAACCCACTCTATGTGTTCTATCGAGTTTGAAAACCACCGCCCTCTATACGATTGGGTAGTTGAAAATATAGGCTTTGACGTGCCTCCTCATCAGTATGAGTTCGCCCGTCTTAACGTCACCAATACCGTAATGAGCAAAAGATACCTCCGCAAGCTTGTGGAGGAAGGCTTTGTTGACGGTTGGGACGACCCTCGTATGCCTACTCTTTCGGGCCTTCGCCGCAGGGGTTACACTCCCTCAAGCATTTTCAGCTTTGTTGAAAAGGCAGGCGTTGCAAAGAATTTCAGCATAGTGGATATCGCTCTTCTTGAGCATTGTCTCAGAGATGAGCTTAACGCAACTGCTCTCCGCAGAGTAGCGGTTCTTGATCCCGTTAAGCTTATAATCGATAACTATCCCGAGGATAAAATTGAACGTTTCCCCGTTTCCAACAATCCTAACGATGAAGCGGCAGGTACAAGAGAGCTTACCTTTACCAAGGAGCTTTATATTGACCGCAGCGACTTTTCTCTTACTCCTCCTCCAAAGTTCTTCCGTTTGAAGCCGGATGGGGAAGTAAGACTTATGGGTGCATACATCGTTAAGTATAAGGATGTCGAGCTGGATGCAGATGGCAACGTGGTTGCTATCCATTGTGACGCTGACCTTGTAAGCCGTAACGGTATGCCCGCTGACGGAAGAAAAGTAAAGGGCACTATCCATTGGGTTTCCGCTTCCGATTGCATAGAGGCAGAGGTAAGGCTTTACGATAAGCTGTTTAATATAGAAAATACCGGCGCTATTCCCGAGGATAAAACCTATGACGATTACCTTAACCCCGAAAGCATCAAAGTATTAAAAGGCTGCAAGCTGGAAAGCTCACTTGCGAAAGCTCTCCCCGGTGAAAAGTTCCAGTTTGTACGTACAGGCTATTTCTGCAAGGATATAAAGAACGACAACGTGTTCAATCTTACCGTTGAACTTAAGGATTCCAAGCCTGTAAACCAAGCGGCAAAGTAGTTCAAAGGCAGGTGTATCGTCCTTGAATATGTTGCTTGACCTGTTTCTTACCTACGCAAAAATAGGTGCTATGACCTTCGGCGGCGGCTATGCTATGCTTCCCATACTAAAAAGGGAAATAGTGGAACGCAAAAAATGGGTAACAGAAGCAGATATAATTGACTGCTATGCCATAGGGCAGTGTACTCCCGGTGTAATAGCGGTTAATGCCGCAACCCTTGTTGGGTATCAAAAAAAAGGTTTTTTGGGCGGCCTTGTGGCAACCTTGGGGGTCATAACTCCTCCTATGCTTATCATAATGTCCATTGCTACCGTTTTACAGACGTTTAGCGAAAACGAATATGTAAAACACGCTTTGGCAGGTATGAACGTGGCTATATGCGCTGTCATAGCTCTAACAATATTCAACCTTGTTAAAAAGACCTGGAAAAACATTCCAAGCGTTGTTATAGGGCTGGTGGTTTTGGGAGTGACCTTGGCATTCGATATCCCCACGGTTATCATAGTGGTCGTTGCCGCAGCAGTGGGCATAGTTGTCTTTAACGTGAAAAACAAGCGTGCAAAAGATGGCAAAGGGGGTAAAAGGTAATGGAAACGTTTTACACTCTTCTCACCTGCTTTTGGGAATTTTTTAAGACAGGGCTTTTTGCAATGGGCGGCGGCTTGTCTACCATTCCTTTTTTGCAGGAAATGGCAGACAAACATCCCGATTGGTTTACAAGAGAGGAGCTTACGGGCTTTATCGCTATATCGGAATCCACACCGGGGCCTATAGGTGTCAATATCGCAACCTATGCAGGTTATAAGATAGCAGTTTCCGAAGGGCTTCCGGGACCCTTAGGCTCGGTTATTTGTACTCTTTCCTTGGTGCTTCCGTCTTTTATAATAATCATTCTTATAGCTAAAGTCCTTGATAAATTCAAGGCAAGCCCTATTGTAGAGGGTGCGTTTGTGGGTATCCGTCCTGCAACTACCTCTCTTATTACGGCGGCTGTCCTTACTACTTTTGCCGAGGTGCTTATAGATTTAAGCGCCATAAGCTCCGTTAAAACCTTTTTCACTTCAATTGACCCTTTGACAATAGGTTTATTTACAGTGATACTTTTAGCAGCAATCTTTTTGAAAAAACTGCATCCCATTGTTTTTATTGCCGCAGGTGCGGTAGCGGGTATAGTTTTCCAAATGTAAATCCCCCTTAAAGGAGAATAGTATGAACAGAATAGATCCTCGCTTTTCCGAAATCTCTCCCGAGATAGAAGAGCTTGCCAAATTATCCATAGAAAACAGTAATATTCCCAACGAGCTGTATGCAAAATACGACGTTAAGCGCGGTCTTCGTGACGTTAGCGGCAGAGGCGTGCTTACGGGTCTTACCGAGATAGCAGAGGTTCACTCTTATACCATCCGTGATATGGAGTACATTCCCTGCGAAGGTAAGCTTTTCTACCGCGGTATTGACATAGAGGAGATAGTTGAAGGCTTCCTTGATGATGAGCGTCCGGGCTTTGAGGAAACAACGTATCTTCTTTTGTTCGGTAACCTTCCCAACAGGCAGCAGCTTGACGATTTTAATAAGCTTTTGGGCAGTTATCGCAGACTTCCCACAAACTTTGTTCGTGACGTAATAATGAAGGCTACCAGCCGTGATATGATGAACCTTCTTGCAAAGTGTGTGCTCACCCTTTACTCCTATGACGCCAATGCGGATGATACGAGGATAGCAAACGTTCTTCGCCAGTCTTTGGAGCTTATATCTATTTTCCCAATGCTTGTAGTTTACGGTTATCAG
>JAZSLS010000111.1:0-8586 GCA_045535465.1 Eubacteriales bacterium | reverse complement strand
AAAGCCGTGTAATATATATGTGTTTCGTGGCTTAGCCACCGTACACATATATGTTCGGTAAGGGAGCGTAAGCCTTACTTACCGCTTTTGCTTTTTCCTTCGTTTTAGCGTTTTTCTCCCGCTTTTCCCCGTTTTCCTCGTCTCCCCTCGTTTCCCGTCGTTCCCGTTGGGGGTTGTAGGGGTCTCCCCTGCACCCTGTACTTATGTCAATAAGTACGAGGGCACATACTTATGGTATAAATCTACGAGGGGATAGTGCGGAAGCTGTCGTATAACCTCTGTCTACGAGCCTCGTTTTGCCCCTATCGTTATTACCGATTGATTAGCAAACCTAATTCGTTTTTCTCTTTCTTTTACCGTCGTGGGTATCACGACGGTTTTTGTTTTTAGCTAAAACCTTTATCAGTACCATCTTTCTATAATAACTAATATGTACGGCAAGGCTATGCAAAAAATTTATCCCTACCTCGCCAAAGAAAGGAGCGCATTTATATGAGCACATCTAATACAGGTATCAAAATCGGACTTCCTTCCCTGAAGCTTAACAACGTCGGAACTAAATCAAAAAGCTGTGGCAGCTTTCAATCCGTAGCCAAAGAAGCCCTTGAGGAACGGTACGGTCTTGACCCGGACATTGACAGGGCGCTAAGCGGTCAAAACTTTATAGTAGGTTACAAATCAGCAAAAGAGCTTTTAGCGTATTCGGAAGAACACATCAAAGCCCTTAGCGCTGAATCCATAGCAACAGGCGGCAGGAAAATCCGCCAAGATGCCGTTGCAATGATTGTTACCATCATTAAGCCGCCGGCTTCCTTTATGAACGCCTTGGCTGTCCAAGACCAGCATCGCTTTCTCGCAGATGCTTTATGCAAGTTCTCAGAAATCGTCGGAGAGCACAACATAAAAAGCGTTGCCTATCACTTTGACGAGCTTGGCGCCCACGCTCACATTTTTTGGGAGCCAATGACAGCCGATGGTCGCCTATGCGCCAAAGATGTGCATAATCTTAAGTTCTTCAACAAGATTAACCGAGAAATCCCTGCTTATATGAAAAGCAAGGGATGGGACGTTGCAGACTGCGAAATCTACGACAAAGCCGCCGAAGCAGAAAAACGGAAAGAGTTAGGCGAGGACGAGCACAAAAAGCAAACCGCCGAAAAGCTTGCAAAACGAGGTCGCAGCAGCCGAACCTTCAAAACCGATGCGGAAGCCGACTTGCAAAAGGCGCTAAAAGAAAAAGCCGACGTTGATGACTACATCAAGGTGGCAAAGAAGTACAAAGCGGATTTGGAAAGAAGCATAGAGGACGGCAAAAGGAAGGTCACTCGCTTGACCGAAGAGATAGACTCTGCGGAAAGCGAGCTTGCGCCTCTTAAGGCACAGCTTGAGGCGTATAAGAAACTCCCACCGCCTGTATCTCCCGAACAGTTAAAGCGTGATGCCAAGACGAAAAAAAGATTGATTGGTGAAGATTCGATAATCCTCTCCTTGAAGGAGTTCGCAGCATGCCTCAACGCACGTACCCTACACGACTGGGCGCGTGACGCGATAAGGGACATTGAAGAAAAGTTAAAAAGCTTTTATAACAGCACTGTGGAAAACCTAAAAAAGCGCCTTCACATAGCGGAAAAGGAACGGGACGAAGCGATTAAGGAAAGAGATGAAGCCAGGCGGGAGCGTGAGAAAGCCGAGGCGGAAACGAGAGCGGTTATGGAAAAAACCGAATCACTTGAAAAAAACAACGCCCGTTTTAAACGGCTTATTGTGGCTATATGCGATAGATTTCCTGCCACGCAAGAGTTCGTTCGGAGTAAAGTGCGCGAGCTTCAAGCAGAGAAATGCGAAAGAGAAGGCGATGATTACGACCACGAGGAAGAGGAGCGTTAAACTGACGGCGTATATCTGTAGCCTTCGGTCTATTCTGAGATAGCTAAGTTTTACTTGGTATCAAATCGGGGGTGTTTTCACACCCCCACATCAGCTAACTGCCGTATTCACGGGTAACACAGGCAATCGGGTATTGTGCGGCAAAGGAATTTTTACGACAACCAACAAAAAAGGAGATTTAACCAATGTTTTTAGCTTTTATTATTTTATCCGTAACTTTGCTTGATACCCAAGCCAAGCTTATGACTTTGCCCCAAAGTCAAGCTTTATCCACACAAATCAGTGTCTTAGACAACCTCGGCGCCTACAGCGTAATACAGCTTGCTATAGCTATCTTAGGCTGCACATTTATCTTGGCGGTTATGACCTTGCCAAGGTCCTTAGACAGCTCGGTGATATCTAAGATAGCCAAAAGGCTCTACGACAGGCTAAGCGTCTACCTAAAAAGCAATGTGGCCGAAGAAAAAATCCCCGACCACGTTATCAAATCCCTCGCCCGCCTTTTCCTCCCCGACATCCTCGAATACTACTCCGCCAAAGAAACCACCCCTGACACCGAACAACAGAAAAGGGAGCAAGACACCAAAACCTTGCTCCCTAAAGGCTAAATTATTTCAATCCTTCTCTATTAAACTCTCTGTATAGTATCGCAGCCAAAGCCGACATAATGGCGTTATATTTGCTCTTGTTTTGGAACAGAGACGCAAACGCCTCGGTCTGCTCTACATAGCTATCCTGTGCCACCTCGTCAAAGACCTTCGGGAAAATGCTTTCTGCGAACACCTGCGGGTCAGAGGTCTGTGCAATCTTCTGCAGCTTCTTGTCGCCCTTCAATCTGTCGTGCATGGTGTAGAGAATAACTTTGTCAGCGTCTTTAAAGTCGCCTGCGAAAAGCTGGTTGATTTTCTGTATAACTTCTTCCAGCGGTTCTTTCGCTTCGGGAACCGCCTTACCCTTGCCCTTCGCAGGTTCATACTCACCCGATTGGTCAACAAGAGCAATTTCGCCCTTGAAGGTCTGTTCAAGCTTATAGAACTCTAATTTCAACGCGCCGTCAAGGTCAAGCATTTGTATAGATTCTTTAGGCAATAAATTCAATAAATACGCTAAAAATACATATTCCTTTTGCATTTCCTTATCAAACATACGGCAGACCTGAGAAATATAACCGTACCATTTGATATAAGAACGCAATTGACGCCGGAAATTATAACGGTCATCAGGCTGTAATTTATTGTAGCGTTCTTTTATAGGCGTAAGAGCAGAGGTCATCTTGCCCATCATTATGTTGTCCTGCTTTTTGCCCGAATAATAAATATTGCAGAACGCCTCGATATCGTTAACCGAGTAAATATTATAATCGTGAAGCTCCTTTTGCAACTTGTAAATAAGGTCGGTATTGACCTCCTGGGATAGCGAGGTTTCCTGATAAAAGGGCTGGAACGCTTCTTGAATATCCTCAGCGGTGTTTACAAAGTCAAGAATAAAGGTATCGTTCTTGCCTGCACAGATGCGGTTAAGGCGAGAAAGCGTTTGAACGCACTTAACCCCACGAAGCTTTTTGTCCACAATCATTGTATGAAGCAAAGGCTCGTCAAAGCCTGTTTGGTATTTCTCTGCAACGATAAGCACGTTGAAGTTTTCGTGGAACTCGGCTTTTGTTTGTTCCTCGGAAATATGAGAACCATCTCTCCGAACATTAAGGCTTGTTTCCGTATGCTCCTCGCCACCGTCTTTGATAGAACCGGAGAACGCTACAAGAATATCAACGTCGGTGTATCCCTGCTCTTCGATATACCTCTTAACCTCGTGATAATAGCGAACAGCCGCCAAACGGGAGGAAGTAACAACCATCATCTTACCCTTACCGCCAATCGCCTTGGAGGTAGTGGAACGGAAGGTTTCAACGATAATTTGTGCCTTTTGAGAAATATTATATGGATGCAGCTCTTCAAAACGGCGGATAACCTTAGCCGCACGGGAAGCAGGCACCTCGGGGTTATCGGGGATAGTTTTGGCAATCTTGAAGCAGGTGTTGTAGGTCATATAGTTCTGCAGAACGTCCATAATAAACCCTTCTTGTATCGCCTGCTTCATAGAGTACACGTGGAAGGGATGGAAAGAGCCGTCTGTGTATTCCGTGCCGAACATCTCCAAAGTCTGTGCCTTGGGTGTAGCGGTGAAAGCGAAGAAGGAAAGGTTTTTGTGCTTGCCGTGTACAATCATTTCCTGCAATAGCTTGTCCTGCTTGTCTATTTCTTCCTCCGCCTTGCCCTCAAGCTCTGCATACTCACGAAGCGCCGCCTCTGTATCAGCAAGGGCGGTCTTTAATTTTATAGCGGAAGAGCCTGTTTGTGAGGAGTGTGCCTCATCCACGATAACGGCAAAGCCCTTGCCCTGAGTGCTTTCAACCTCGGTATATATTACAGGGAACTTCTGCAAGGTGGTAACGATAATTCTGCAACCGTTGTTGATAGCGTCTCGCAGGTCCTTGGAGGTCTTACCCTCACCAATGGTCTCAACCGTGCCAAGAGTGTGGTCAAAGGAAGAGATAGTGTCCTGCAGCTGCCTGTCAAGCACGGTGCGGTCGGTAACGATTATAACCGACGAAAATACGGGCTTGTTATTCTCGTCATGCAAGGATGCCAGACGGTATGCAGTCCAGGCAATAGAGTTGGACTTGCCCGAGCCTGCGCTATGCTGGATAAGATAATTAACGCCTGTGCCGTTCTCACGAACGTCGGCAATAAGCTTGCGCACAACGTCAAGCTGATGAAAACGAGGGAAAATAAGGGCCTTGTTTTCCTTGCAATGGATAAACTTTTGTATTATGTCCAAAGCGCTTTCTTTTCTCAGAACATTCTCCCAAAGGTATGCCGTGGGATATCCGTTGGGGTTGGCGGGGTTGCCCTTGCCGCCGTCATTGCCTGCACCGTTAGAGCCTTGGTTAAAGGGCAGGAAGTATGTATCGCCCTTGGCAAGCTTTGTTGCCATATAAACGTCGGTGTGGTCAACACAGAAATAAGCAAGTATGCGCTTGTTAAACTGGAAGCAAAGCTCCCTTGGGTCACGGTCATACATCCACTGCCTTTTGGCGTTGTCCACGTTCTGCCCCGTGTATTGGTTTTTCAGCTCTAAAGCGAAAACGGGTATGCCGTTGAAAACAAGCACCATATCAACCGACTTTTTGTTTTCTGCAGAGTAATGCCATTGGCGCACCACGTTGCAAACGTTCTGCTCGTAAAGGGCGTGGGCGGTTTTATTAAGATGTGATTCGGGCTTGAAATAGCAAACACGAAAGCTTATGCCCCTGTGCTTAAAGCCGTGCCTTAATACGGCGATAAGACCGTAAGTGTCGCAAGCGTTGTTAAATGCAATACAGAATTTACGCACAGGGTCGCTTTGGCAGGAGTTTTCAAAGCGAGTCCACTCCTTGGGCTGGGTAGCCTTGATAAAGCCGATAAATGTGTCAACGTATAAGCCCAAAGAAGGGTCGTATGTATCGGCAGTCTTTGTATAACCGCCCTTATCGGTCAGCAAAAAGGACTCTATATCTTCTTCAAATCGTTTTTCGGTTGTGATCATAACAAGTCCACCTTATTTAGAATTTTCTTTGAGTGCTTGCTTTTTGATATATTCTTCTATCTCAATTTCTTCTTGTTTGTATAATCTTTCGTGTACTTTAGCTAACTCCGTATCAGGCGTTCCGTGTTCGTCAAGAAATGCTTTGTGTCGTAAATTCCAATATTTTAATCTAATCGAACGCAGACCAACATCTTCAATTTGTTCTATTTCTTTCAAATTCATACAAGTACCTCTATATCATATTGTGTTTACGCATATATTCATATAATACAGCACAATATTCAGCAGTAGCCATTTGTTGATATTCCGGAAGGATTTTATCAGTACCTTCAAGAAAATCTTTTAACGCCTTTGCGCTTTTTTGAACTTCTATAACTTGATTAATGTGGTTCTGCTGTTGTTGCATTGCTTGTTGCTGAATATATGCATTATTAAACATCTCGAAAATTGGATTCATCGTATTTCTCCTTTATTATAATCAAAAGTGGTGCCAAAACATTTATCCGCCGTATTGAAATATGCCGTACGAACTTCTTCGACCCAGTCGTGTATTACTCTTGCATGAGCTAATGCATCTAAACAAGGGAAAATACTTAAAAACATATTTGTTATCCAAGCCAAAGAAATTGCCGAATGCTCTGCTGGTGTTGTAATACCATAATCAGAGTGTCCTACAACTACAAGTGACTGCTCATCCATTAGGCTCAACCGTCTAAAAGTACCTTGCGGTGAACCGTGGTTCACAAAGCAGGCTAATTTATACTGTTTTTTCCATGCCTCATCCACATCACAATTATCTTGAATTCCTTGAAAGGTGGTTACTTTTAGTTCGGTGCCATCATCGTTTTTTGCACCTTTGGTCCATCTATATTTGTATTCTTCTGTTTGAGATTGTTCCACATATTGCTTTGCAATTATTTCACCATGTTTCATTATAAAAGATGCATTGCAACACAATTCATACATAGACCGCCATCTGGCGTAAGCACAATCGGCAAAACCGTATTTCATCAAACACAAAATTTCTAAAAACTCTTGACAACAGCGACCTTGCATATATTGCAATGCTAAAAAGGTGTACTTTTTTTCATTCTTTATATTATCAGAAATATTATCACTGACAAAAGTACTATATCGTTCCGCTGCTTCTAAAGCCATTACATACATAGTTTCTGAAATAGCAAAGCATTCACCCCAAATGCTATTATGATGAGCGATGAATTTATCCTGTTCGATTTTTTGCCTGTGAGATATCTCAAATCTTTTCTCTATGAAATATTCATGGTAGTCTTTAGATGCTTGGTCCAATAATAACTTCAAACTTTTGTTGATAGTATCTTGGTTTAATTTTTCGAGAATTTCAGCATCAGATAGCCCTTGCTTTTGCCATTCGACAATAGTATCGGTATATGCATTATTAAAAACCTCGGAAAGATAGTCTGTTGCCAATATCATTTCACCTCTTTTTTGCCTGTTACGTATTCATATATAACAGATTTTTTATAGTTTTCCATTTCTTCAAGAAGGGCAGATTTCTTTGCGATAAGAGTGTCGATTTCGGCACACTTCTTGTCGAGATAATCAACAATTACTTGCTGTTCTTCTTGCGGGGGAGCGACAACCTTTATAGCTCTGAACTGGTCTGAATAAGTTCTCCATCTCATTGCCATAATGCCTCTGCCGACCTTGTAACAATCACCATTAAAACCTTGTGTACGGAATAAATGATGATAGAACTTGGTATTGGTTCCTTCTTTGGGCGAATACACGTCATATGCAGGACTTGTTACGCCGGTATATGCAGACCTGCCAATAGCTCCCATCCAGCAAAGGATGATATTTACGACTATATCGTCCTCATATACAAGCTTATAACCATCTGCATTGGATGCTTTGTTACCGGTAGTTGCTTCTAAATCACAGTGTTGAACAACACCCAAGTCTGTATAAAGCGAAATAAGATTAACCTCTTCGAGAGGTTTGTCATTTCTCTCGTTTCTGTAATCGAACAACGTCTTGATTCTTACAACATCCCACTCAGCCGGAATCTCACCAATCCACTCAATGCCACTCTCCTTCATAGGACGCTCACCACGAATACCCTTGGTAACGGCTTCGGTGATAATCGACTGCTTTAGCGCCTTGTATTCTTCAATAGTCGCCTTGGTCTTTGCAATTACGGCATCAATCTCCGAACAAGTGCGGTCGAGAAAATCAGCGATTTTCTTTTGCTCATCAAGAGTAGGAACAGGCAACAACTGAACTCCCAATTTTTCCATAGGAATTCTCATTCTAACGGTATTGAAATTGCCGTTGCTTGATTCTTTTATCAATATGCCATTACCCAACCCCAAAAGACTTCTTTGAAATGCTTTGGTTTGAAATAGAAGACAATAAAAGTTTGGGTCAACATTATCCTGCCTCGGATAAAGTATATAATAAACAGGACTGACACATCCAAAGTATCTTGATAAACCAACAGAACCAGAAATGATGTTCATGCTGTTCATAACAATATCATTTGGGTATGCAACTCTATAATCTGTCAAATCTTCTTTTGCTTTATTTCCGCCACCTTCTTTTTCAGAATAGGGTACAACACCATAAGAAGCACCCAGCGAAAGTATGAAATCAGTTTGAACAGGGTCGTTCTTTTCTTTTCTTTCCAAAAAAATCGCTTTTATTCGTTTTAATTCCCAATCAGCAGGTATTTCACCTATCCACTCGATACCGCTATTTTTCATTTGTCTCATATTTATTCGTCCCATCTTATTGGATTGAATTCGCTGTAATATTCATTAAAAATATTTTTTGCTATGTGTAAATAACGTTTGTGCCAGTTATACTTTTGTAGAACTCGGACATCCGTCTCGTGTTTAACTTTCTCGCAAAACTTTTTATATCCTTCCGTTAAAATATATTCTGCATCTGACATATCAGAATAGTTTATATAATCAAAGAAGTACAAACCGTCTACATCCTTTAAACAGTAGTATTTTTCATCAAAACTCTCTTTTTCGGAGATGTTTGCTTTAAAAATTTTAATTAAAGAATCAGAGATTACAACACGAGGATAAATAGCAATCTTTTCTTCGTATTTTACTACTTCTGTTA
>JAZSLS010000098.1:0-10773 GCA_045535465.1 Eubacteriales bacterium | reverse complement strand
GCCAAGCGGTCTTAGGAAGACAAAATTTGTATTCAACTCCTTGGCACACAGAACGACATGGCTACGATCCGACTTAGAACTACTGACGTTACCGGCGTTATCACCCTTCCTGCTGACAAGGAAATGTGTCTCCCCGGCGACCACGTAGATATGAACGTTGAACTCATCACCCCCATCGCTATCGAAAAGGGTCTCCGTTTCGCTATCCGTGAAGGCGGCAGAACCGTTGGTTCCGGCGTTGTTATCGAAATTCTTGACTAATTAACGTCTATATAAAAGCGTGTTGCGAAAGCAACACGCTTTTTGTTTGGCTCTATGTCAAAAATTGGGTAGATGAAAAATAGGAATTGACGACAAGCAGTGCTGATTAAGCGGCCGCTTGTTTGTTTTGCAAAGGATGGTTTTGGGCAAGGGGTTATATGTAAAAACGCCCCGTTTGAGAGGCGTTTTAAAGAATTAAAGGCTGAATTTATCGGCAAAGCATTTAAAAGCTTCTTTGCTTTTACATTTCATAATTTCGCCCATAGTTGCCTTGTTTTTAAGCATAACTGCGGTAATATAGGAGCTTGCCGCACCAACGGCTGCGCCCATAACAGCGCCGCTTATAACAAGGTATTTACAAAAGGTTTTCATTAAAATCAACTCCTGTGTAAGATATTTTGGCTCAAAATGAGCTAAATATGCAAAAAAAGAATGAAAAAACTGTTGACAAAAAGGAAAAAAACAGCTATAATACATATTGCGTGTGCGATAATGCCGGTGTTTACACGGGGGTGTGTGCTTATGCGCTTGGATATACAACAGCTATTGGCTGAGGGTGGCAACACCCACAACTTTGATTTTGTTTTACCCCTGGCGGCAGAAGGTGACCTGCGTGACGGTAATGCTCATATAAGGGGCTGTATCCGCAATCACGGCGGATACTTGGAGCTTACGGCGGATACCGTGGTTGAAGCTACTGCTCTTTGCGCCCGTTGCGGCGAGGGCTTTGCTTACAGCTTAAGCTTTGGCACGGTTCGTCCCGTGGCAAAGGCGCTTGTAGGCGAGGAAAACGACGATTACGTTATTGCAGACGAGGATGGGTACGTTGACCTGTCCGAAGTGTTTGGGGAGGAGCTTATGCTTGAGCTTCCGTCTAAACACCTTTGCAGTGAGTCTTGCAAGGGGCTTTGCATTAAATGCGGTGCAAACCTTAACAAAAAAGCTTGCGGCTGTTCCACAAAGGAGATAGACCCCAGACTTGAAGTTTTGAAAGCGTTGCTTGAAAACGGCTGATATATAATTCCTAAAGAGAGGGAGGTGCTGAAAATGGCAGTACCAAAGGCAAAAGTTTCAAAGGCAAGAAGAGATAAAAGGCGCTCTTCCGTATGGAAGCTGGATATGCCCGGCATGACTAAGTGCGCTAAGTGCGGTGAATTTAATCTTTCTCATAGAGTTTGCAAGGCTTGCGGCTCCTATGCAGGTAAGGAAATCATCAGCAAGGACAGCAAAAAGGCATAAGGCTTTTGTTAAAGCTTGGAAGGCCCCTGTTATTTAAGTAATTACAGGGGTCTTTCCTAAGTGCGCGCCGTTTTCCGTGGGTTATAGCCCAAGTGGGAAATTGGGGCGCCTTTTGCGTTTTATCCGTTTTTTGTGCTTGAAAAGGAAATTTTATGGTAATTATCAAGGGTGTGGAGAAGGGTAGCCCTGCCCACAAGGCGGGTATTCTTAGCGGTGACAAGTTAATAAGCATAGGCGGCAACGCTATCAACGACGGGCTTGACTACCGCTTTTACGCTACCGAGTCTTTTTTGGACCTTGTGCTGGAGCGTGACGGTAAGGAGCTGCTTATAAACGTAAAAAAAGGCATTTACGAGGAGCTTGGTGCGGAGTTTGATACTTACCTTATCGATGAGCATAAGCGTTGCAGAAATAATTGCATATTTTGCTTTATAGACCAAAACCCAAAGGGTATGAGGGAAAGCATATATTTTAAGGACGATGATGAACGCCTTGGCTTTCTTTACGGTAACTACGTTACCCTTACCAATCTAAAGGACGAGGACGTTGCACGCATCATAAAAATGCACATCTCGCCCGTTAACGTTTCCGTCCATACTATGAACCCCGCTTTAAGGTGTACTATGATGGGTAACCGCTTTGCGGGTGACGTGCTTAGATACTTGGAGGAGCTTTCTGCCCACGGAATAGCCATTAACGCCCAGCTTGTGCTTTGCGAGGGCATTAACGACGGGGCGGAGCTTTTGTACAGTATGGAAAAGCTGTACGAGCTTAGCTCTCTTGAAAGCGTGGCGGCGGTACCTGTGGGTGTTACTGCCCACCGTGAGGGGCTTTACCCTCTAAAGCCCTATACCAAGGAAGGGGCGGCAGCGGTTATCGGGGCCGTGGAGGCTTTTGCGGAAAAGTGCAAGGCTGAACGGGGCAGAAGGATGTTTTTTGCCTCTGATGAATTTTATTTGACGGCAAAGCTGCCTATTCCCGAGGAGGAGGAGTACGACGGCTATCCGCAGTTGGAAAACGGCGTGGGTATGCTTAGAAACCACCGAGAGGAGTTTACGGCAGAACTTGAATATATAAAGGAAACAAAGGCTAAGTTTAAGAAAAGTGTTTCCGTCGCTACGGGATATGCGGCCTACGAGCATATAGCTTCCCTTGCAGACCTTGCTATGGAGGCTTTTGAGGGCGTAGACGTTAAGGTGTATCCTGTGGAAAATCGCTTTTTCGGCAATACCGTAACCGTTAGCGGTCTTGTTACCGGCGGCGACCTTATTAATACCCTTAAAGGTAAAACCTTGGGCGATACCGTTCTTATCCCTTGCAATATGTTAAGGCACGAGGGCGACCTTTTCCTTGACGGCGTAAGCCTTTCGGAGGCGGAGGCTGCTTTGGGTGTACCCCTTACGGTAGTGGACACTGAGGGTGGAGCGTTTTTGCGCTGCCTTTTGGGACTTAGCGAGGAGGATTTGTATATATGAAGGCGACAGTTGCCATTATCGGCAGACCTAACGTAGGTAAAAGCACCTTTTTTAATAAAATAGTGGGTGGCAGAATTTCCATAGTGGATGATACCCCCGGTGTTACCCGTGACCGCATCTATGCGGAAACGGAGTGGAACGGCATACCCTTTGTGCTTACGGACACAGGCGGTCTTGAGCCTAAGGCTAATACCGAGATACTTAAGCATATGCGTACTCAGGCGGAGCTTGCAATTGCTGCTGCTGACGTTATACTGTTTATTACCGATATCCACGCAGGCGTTACCGCTGATGACAGGGATATAGCTACCAAGCTTCTTAAAAGTCGTAAGCCCGTTGTGCTTGCCGTTAACAAAATGGATAGAGTAGGCGCTCTTCCTGCAGAGTACTATGAGTTTTACGAGCTTGGCTTGGGCGAGCCCATACCCCTTTCTTCCGTACACGGCACAGGTACGGGCGACGTGCTTGACCGTGTAACGGAGCTTCTTCCCGAATTCGAAGCGGAGCCCGAGGAGGACGACGTTATCCGTGTTGCCGTTATCGGTAAGCCCAATGCAGGCAAAAGCAGTCTTGTTAACCGTGTGGCAGGGGAGGACAGGGTTATTGTTTCCGATATGCCCGGCACTACCAGAGATGCTACCGACACCAGAATAGAAAATAAATACGGCAAGTACGTGTTTATTGATACGGCAGGTATTCGCCGTAACTCCAAAATAGAAGACAATATTGAAAAATACAGTGTTCTTCGTGCCAGAGCGGCGGTTGAAAGGGCAGACGTTTGCCTTATTATGTGCGATGCCAACGAGGGTGTTACCGCACAGGATGAGCGTATTGCGGGTATCAGCCATAACGCAGGCAAGGCTTCCATTATAATTATGAACAAGTGGGACAGCCTGGAGAAGGATACAAACACCGTTAACGAGTTTAAAAAGGACATCTACGACGCCCTTTCCTATATGACCTATGCACCTATTGCGTTTATCTCCGCAAAGACAGGTCAGCGTGTGGAAAAGCTTTATGAGATGATAAACGCCGTTTACGATAAGGCGCTTATGCGCATATCTACGGGCGTGCTTAACGACGTGCTTAACGACGCTATGAACCGTATTCAGCCACCTACGGACAAGGGTAGAAGGCTGAAGATATACTATATGACTCAGATAGGCATAAAGCCGCCTACCTTTGTTATATTCTGCAACAGCGCAGAGCTGTTCCATTTCTCCTACCAGCGTTATATCGAAAACTGCCTGAGAGATGTTTTTGGCTTTGAGGGGACTCCCATTAAGCTGATAATCAGGCAGAAAGAGGACGATAAATAAAGGAAAGAGGCGTTAATTTTGTGGTATTCTTGGCTTTCTAAGCAAATAGGCGTAAACGCTTTGTTCTTTGACGGCAACATCCCTCCGGAATGGGCTACCACTCTTGAGCTTTTTGCTTGCGTTATAGTGGGTTATCTTTTGGGAAGCATTAACCCCTCCATTATCTTTTCACGTGTGCTTTACGGTAAGGATATAAGAGAGTCCGGCAGCGGCAATGCGGGTCTTACCAATATGCTTCGCACCTATGGTAAAAAGGCGGCGCTTCTTACTCTTGGAGGCGATATGCTTAAGACGGTTTTGTCCGTAGCTCTCGGCGCTATGCTTTACGGCGTCGAGAATTGCACTACCGTTGACCGCAGTATGGAGGGCGCATACCTTGCGGCGCTTTTCTGCGTGCTTGGGCATATTGCGCCCGTTTATTTCAAGTTCCGAGGCGGCAAAGGCGTTTTGGCAACGGCAACTGCCATACTTATCCTTGACCCCTTTGTGTTTGTTTTGCTTTTAATTATCTTTGCCGTGGTGCTGCTGCTTACCAGGTACGTTTCTATGTCATCCATAACGGCGGCGTTCTTTTATCCCGCCCTTACCTATATAACCCGTACCTATCTTACCGAGCTTCCTCCCGCTATGTGGACTATGCTGTTTTCCGTGGTTTGCTCTGTGATGGTTATCTATATGCACCGTGAAAACATAAAGCGTGTAGCAAACGGTAAAGAAAACAAGCTTTCCTTTGGCCCTAAGAAAAAGAAGGACGAAGACGAAGAATAAATAAGAAAAAGGAGCGGTTGCGCTCCTTTTTCTTATTATTGTTATTGACAAAAAGCAAAGCTTGTTATAAAATGAAGGTTGATAAAATTTGTATTTTTTGCAAAAAAGGAGATACGCTATGAAAATTATATACAGAGACGGTACCGTTGCTGAATGTCCCGAGGAGCTAGAGCAGGAGGTTATACGCCACAGCGCAGCACACATTATGGCGCAGGCAATAAGCCGCCTTTATCCTCACGCCGATTTTGGCTACGGCCCCGCAACCGAAAAAGGCTTTTACTATGACGTTGACCTTGGCAACACCAAGCTTACCGATGAAGACCTTGTTGCCATTGAAAACGAAATGCGCAAAATAGTTAAGGAAAACCTTCCCATAAAGCCCTTTATCCTTTCCAGGGAAGAGGCTGTTGCTTTAATGCAGGAGCGTGGCGCAAAGTATAAGGAAGAGCATATAGGCGACCTTCCCGAGGATGCTGTTATCAGCTTCTACAAGCAGGGCGACTATATTGATATGTGTACAGGCCCTCACCTTTGCTACACCAAGGCGCTTAAGGCGTTTAAGGTTACCCAGCAAAGCGGTGCATACTGGAAAAACGATAAAGACAACAAGATGCTTACCCGTATTAACGGTATAGCCTTCCGCACTCAGCAGGAGCTTGACGAGTACGTTACTCTTATGGAAGAGGCTGAAAGACGCGACCACCGTAGAATAGGCAAGGAAATGGGTCTGTTTATGATGTGCGACGAAGGCCCCGGTTTCCCCTTCTTCCTTCCCAAGGGTATGGATCTTAGAAACGCACTTATCGACTATTGGCGTGATATACACAAAAAGGCTGATTACGTGGAGGTTTCTACTCCTATCATTCTCAGCCGCAACCTTTGGGAAACCAGCGGTCACTGGGGTCACTATAAGGACAATATGTACCAGACCCTTATTGACGACGAGGACTTTTGCGTTAAGCCTATGAACTGCCCCGGCGGCGTTCTTGTTTACCGCAGCAGACCTCACAGCTACCGTGAGCTTCCTATGAGAGTGGGCGAGCTTGGTCTTGTTCATCGCCACGAGCTTAGAGGCGCACTCCACGGTCTTTTCCGTGTTCGCTGCTTCACTCAGGACGATGCGCACATCTTTATGCGCCGTGACCAGATAACCGACGAGATAGTTGGCGTTGTTAACCTTATTAACGAGGTTTATACCAAGTTTGGTTTTGAATATTTTGTGGAGCTTTCTACCAGACCCGAAAGCAGTATGGGCAGCGACGAGGATTGGGAAGCAGCAACCGAGGGGCTTCGTGCCGCTTTGGAAAAGCTTGGCCTTCCTTACACCGTTAACGAAGGCGACGGCGCTTTCTACGGCCCTAAGATAGACTTCCATCTACGTGACAGCATTGGCAGAACCTGGCAGTGCGGTACTATCCAGCTTGACTTCCAGCTTCCTCACAACTTTGAGCTTGAGTACGTTGACGAGGACGGCAGCAAGAAGCAGCCTATAATGATTCACCGTGTATGCTACGGCTCTATCGAACGCTTTATCGGTATCCTTACCGAGCATTTTGCAGGCAAGTTCCCCGTATGGCTTGCACCTCTTCAGGTTAAGGTTATGACCCTTCCCGGTACCGACCACAGCCACGCAGAAAAGGTTTATCAAACCCTTAAGGATAACCGCATAAGAGTAGAGCTTGATGCGAGAAACGAAAAGATAGGCTATAAGGTAAGAGAAGCAAGACAGGTTGACCGTGTTCCTTATATGCTTATCATCGGTAAGAAGGAAATTGAGGAAGGCACCGTTTCCGTACGTGACCGTGAAACCGACCAGACCGTTACTATGACTATGGACGAGTTCCTTGCTATGCTTAATGACCAAATCACCAACCGCACATAAAAAGGGATGTAAAAAAGCGTAGACCGCAGAAAAAGAAAATTTGTGTTAAAAGAAGAAAATCGGCTGATATTCAGCCGATTTTCGTTTTATATTTATTTTTTCTGCTATGAACAAACTTCAGTTCGCAGTACTTTCGGGGTCCCCACAAAAATGCATTTTTGTGGGGTGAGAATACAGCTTCACTTCGGTTTGTCCATTCTACATCTTTTTTTCCTATCCCTTAAGGCTTCATCTAATCGGCAGAGAAGCCGTGTAAACGCTTATGCCGTAGGGGCGGTCATCGGCCGCCCGATGCGCAAGGGGCTACGCCGACTTTACCTGTTACGTAAAGCGGGAGCGCACTGCGCTCCCCTACAACACAAACCGCTACGCTTTACAGCAAACGACAGGTGCGGTAAAAACGTGTAAACAAATACATCGTAGGGGCGATTCTCGAATCGCCCGCCACTAGGCATATAAAACCAAGCTGACAGATAACACGGCAAAACCCGCAAGGTAACGGAACGTTTGAGAACGTCCCCTACATAAAAAGAGGTACGTCCTTTTACAGACGGTAACGTCCAAACAAATCGGTAATGAAAACGTGTAACGGATTTGTCCGTAGGGGCGGTCATCGGCCGCCCGATGCATAAGAGGTTACGCCGACCTTACTCGTTACGTAAAGCGGGAGCGCACTGCGCTCCCCTACAATACAAACCGCTACGCTTTATAAAAAAGTAACAAGTTTTAATGCCTGTTTTGTACAACCTGCAAAAATACCACACTAACCCGAAGCATACCCTAAAATTTTCCTATCACAAAGCCTCATACTTTCCCACACAAAACCCAAATATTTAACTTTTAATTTCAAAATAAACGATAAGCTGTTTAAAAATTAAAAGTTTTAAAATTGGATAGAAAATAAAAGAAAAAAGGGGTATACTTTTCCGCATAACCCAATTTTTAACCAAACTCATTCCATAGGTTTTTCCACACCTAAATTTGTCAAAAAGGCAAGAAAAATAGCGGAAAAACTTAGTTTTCCGCTTTTCCGCAGCCCCTACTAATAGTACTACTATTACTCTTTTATTAATTTATATATAATTGTTTTTATAATTGGAGGAGAAAATGCTAAGATTTACATCCGACAGGAAAACACTTTTAAACGTAATTATGCCTGCTTTATCTGCCTCTTCAGGCAGAAGCACCCTTCCCGCTCTTGAAGGTCTTTTGTTTGAAATAAAAGAAAATATTCTTACCGTTTGCGGCTACGACCAGGAAAAAGGCGTTAAGACCGAAACTACGGTTATGGGTGAGGGTGACGGTGCAGTTATACTTAACGCTCAGAAGATAGCCGCTATTATTCGCAACTTCCCCGATTGTGATATATGCTTTGAAGCCAACGAAAAGAACGTTGTAAGAATAAGCGGTGCTATGAGTGAGTTTTCCGTTCACGGTCTTGCGGCAGAGGCTTTTCCTAATTTGCCCGAGCTTAGCGGTGAAAAGACATTTCGTATAAACGCAGGTCTTTTAAAGGAAATGATAGGCTCTACCTACTTTGCGGTAGCACAAACCGATGCAAGACCTATTCTTACGGGTGAATTTTTTAAGATAGAAGGCAATACCCTTACCGTTGTTGCCCTTGATAATTACAGGATGGCGCTTCGTGAAGAAAGCTCAGCCGTTGCTTGCACCGAGGATATGAGCTTTATAGTACCCGGTAAAAGCATTTATGAGTTTTCAAAGCTTTTAACCGATAGCGAGGAAAGCGTTACCGTGGAGCTTACGGGTAAGCACATTATTATGAAGGTTGGCGGCATTATATTCTTCTCCCGTCTTATAGAGGGTGAGTTTATAGACTACAAAAAGGTAATACCTACCCAAAACAAGATATTTGCAAAGATAGATACAGCGGCGTTTATAGACAGTGTTGAAAGAGCTTCTCTTCTTATAGACGACAAGCTGGTTACACCTCTTAAGTGTACCTTTACGGGTGACGTGCTTAACGTAAGCTGTTCTACCCAGTACGGCAAGGTAAACGACAACATCCGTATAAGCAAGGATGGGGAGGATATAGAGATAGGCTTTAACAACCGTTATCTTTTGGATGCTCTCAGGGCTTGTAAGGATGAGCTTATACTTGCGTCACTTTCATCCGGCATAATGGCTATGGTTATTACCCCCGCAGTAAAGAAGGAAGGCTCAAGCTTTACTTATCTTGTGCTGCCTATGCGTCTTAACAGATAACTATGCAAATTGACTTTTTAAAGCTTATAGATTTTAGGAACAACCCCTACAGCGAAATAGAGTTTTCCGAGGGCGTTAACGTAATTTACGGTGAAAACGCCGCAGGCAAAACCAATATACTTGAGAGTATCTTTTATTTTGCCTCAGGAAAAAGCTTTAGAGGCTGTAAGGATAAAGAGCTTGTAGCCTTTGGAAAAGACGCTGCAGCGGCATATTTAAGCTTTACGGATAACAATAAAAGGCTTAGCTTAGGTGTAAAGCTGTACAAAAACCGTAGGCGTGAGTTTGAAAGAAACGGCAACCCCGTAACAAAACTTGCGGAGTATCTTGGTGCTTTTCGTGCCGTGGTGTTCACTCCCGACCATTTAAGCCTGGTAAAGGGTCAGCCCGAAAGCAGGCGAAGATTTGTGGATTTGGCTATTTGCCAAAGCTATCCGAGATACGTCAGCTATCTTAACGATTATAACAGAACCTTGCTTCAAAAAAATGCGCTGCTGAGAACCGAAGGTAACGACAGCTTTAAGCGGGATATGATACCTGTTTACAACGAAAAGCTGGCGACTTCCGCAGGTGCAATAAGCTTTAATCGCCGCAGGTTTTTAAAGCAGCTTGAGGAAAGTGCTGCTGCAGAGCACAGCGAGATAAGCGGCGGTAAGGAGACCCTTTCCATCCGTTATAACGGCTGTATAGAGGAAAATACAGAGGGCGCCGAGGAAACAAGAAGGGCTATGCTTACTTTTCTTAATTCTAAGGCAGATGCGGAAATTGCCCGCGGAATAAGCCTTTTCGGTGTGCATAAGGATGACTTTACCCTGTACCTTAACGGCAAGGCGGCAAAGCTTTTTGCCTCTCAGGGTCAGCAAAGAAGTATAGTGCTTTCTCTAAAGCTTGCCGAGGGTGAGATGAGTAAAAAAATAACGGGTGAGTATCCTGTGTTTTTGTTCGATGATATATTAAGTGAGTTGGATGCCTTTCGTCGGGGTGTAATACTTAAAAAAACCGAAGGAAGACAGGTAATAATAACCGGCTGTGAGACGGATTTTTTCGAAAATACCAAGGTAAGTAACCGCATTTTCGTTGAAAAAGGGAACGTAAAATGTGGAAAACTATGAGGAAAAGTAGGAAAAAACAGACGTTCTACCGTGTTTTTTAGAGCTTAAAAGACAAAAAAGGGCTATTAAAGCCACAAAACCCGAAAAAATAATGTGGGAAACTCTTTGATGATGGTGTAAAGTATTACACCGTAGGGGCGGTCACCCCTCGCCCGATACGCAAGGGGCTACGCCGACTTTGCACGAAACGCAAACGGGAGCGCAATGCGCTCCCCTACAATGAAAACGGTTTGTTGTTTTAAGGTGTGACAACGGATACAATGTAGGGGCGATTCTTGAACCGCCCGCCACTAAACGTTTAAAACCAAGTTGACAGGAAACACGGCAAAATCCCAAAGGTAGCGGGACATTCGAGAATGTCCCCTACACAAAAGGCGCCTTGCCGTTCTACAGACGGTAACGTCCAAACAATTCGGCAATGAAAACGTGTAAAGGATTTGTTCGTAGGGGCGGTCATCGGCCGCCCGATACGTAAGGTGATACGCCGACCT
>JAZSLS010000103.1:0-11442 GCA_045535465.1 Eubacteriales bacterium | reverse complement strand
CTACGGTCACCCCGGTGAGGCTATGGACGTTCCCCGTTTTACGGGCGACCACCTTATAAGGGTTAAGATAGGCAAAAGCCTCAGTGCGCTGATGAAGGACGAAACGGACAAGTTCCTTGAAGAAACGGGCTTGTACGATATGGAGGCGCTTAACGGCCCCGACCCCTTTAACGTATACCTCTACGGCAAGAGCCTGTACGTACACCTGCAGCACAAGACCGAGAAGAGGGAAACCATCCTTCTGCTCAAGGACAGCTTTGCCCACGTGTTTGCCCCTCAGCTTGCCAGATACTACGACGTGGTTATGGTTGACATAGACCTTGCGAGCAGAATAAGCCTGGGCAGCCTGATAGAACAGACGGGCGCAGACCGCGTTTTGGTGATGTACAACCTGCAAAACGTTATCGAAAACGACAAGCTTGCCACTATGCAGCCTTAAAATATTAACAAATTGTAAATTCTTACAAAATCAGCAAAAAAACCGCAGATAAAGGGGTCTGCGGTTTTCTATTTATAGTGGTTTCCATAATGTGGCAATACCACTAATTGGGCAAAAGGGGCGTAATTTGCAAAAAGAAAAAATAAAAAAGCAATTGTAAACATTTTAGAACTTTTTTTGAAAAAAGTATTGACAAGCATTGACTTTTCTATTATAATAATATACTGCCCGAATGTGCGAAATCGGCAAATTCAGGCAGTAAAAACAAGACGAAAAACAGGGCAAAAACGGCAAAAAACGGCGGTTTTTGTCGGGTATGAGGCGGCTTTTAACAGCTTAGCGGAAAATGATGAAAGCGGAGGAACAGGCATAATGATGACACCTAAGAAGCTTGGCCCCAATGTTAGGATGAACTTTTCCAAGACCGGTGAGGTTTTGGAGATGCCTAACCTTATTGAAATACAGAAAAAGTCCTTTGACGAGTTTGTGGAGAAGGGCGTGCGTGAGGTACTCAGGGACGTTTCCCCTATGACCGACTATTCGGGCAACCTCGTTATTGAGTTTGTCGACTATTCCTTCAGCGACACTCCTAAGTATACCGTTGAGGAGTGTAAGGAAAGGGACGTAAACTTTGCTGTACCCTTTAAGGTTACCGCCCGTCTTACCAATAAGGTAACGGGTGAGGTTAAGGATCAGGAAATCCACATGGGCGACTTCCCGTTTATGACGGAAAGCGGCACCTTTATAATCAACGGTGCGGAGAGAGTTATCGTTAGCCAGATAGTTCGTTCCCCCGGCGTTTACTATGATATAACCGACGACAAAAACGGTAAAAAGCTGTATTCCAGCACCGTTATACCCTACCGCGGCGCATGGTTGGAGTACGAGACGGACTCCTCTGACGTTTTCTACGTTCGTATAGACAAGAACAAGAAGATGCCAATAACTCTTCTTCTCCGTGCCTTCGGCCTTAACAGCAACGAGCAGATTATCGACCTCTTTGGCGAGGACGTTAAGATAAAGGCTACCCTTGAAAAGGACAATATGCCTGCAGAGGCGCTCCGTAACGGCACCACTCCTATGGAGGAGGCGCTTAAGGAGATATACAGAAAGCTCCGTCCCGGTGACCCGCCTATCGTAGAGAGCGCTCAGGTGCTTCTTAACAATCTGTTCTTTGACCCCAAGCGTTACGATATATCTTCCGTAGGCAGATATAAGTTCAATAAAAAGCTGGCTCTCTCCAAGCGTATAGCAGGCCTTACCCTTGCCCGCCCCGTTATCTCTCCCGTAACCGGTGAGCTGGTGTTTGACGAGGGCCATAAGCTAAACCGTGCCGACGCTGAAACCGTTGAAAGAAGCGGCGCCTGGAGCGTTTACGTTAGAAACGAGCAGGACGAGGAGGTTCGTGTTTTCACTAACCGTATGGTTGACGCCTCCGCAGTTTGCCCCTTCTCCAACGAGGAGCTTGGTCTTGAGGAAAAGGTAAACCTTGACGTGTTTATGGAAATCATAAACGAGATAGGCGTATCCGACCTTAAGGCGCTTAAGAGGGCTATCGAGGCTCGTGAGGACGAGCTTATTCCCAAGCACATCACCGTTGACGATATATATGCAAGCGTTAACTATCTGTTGGCACTTTCCCACGGCGTTGGTCAGAAGGACGATATCGACCACCTTGGCAACCGCCGTCTCAGAAGCGTGGGCGAGCTTCTTGTTAACCAGCTCCGCATAGGCTTCTCCCGTATGGACAAGATAGTTAAGGAAAAGATGACCACTCAAGAGGTGGATAAGGTTACACCTCAGAACCTTATTAACGTAAGACCTATCTCCAGTGCGATCAGGGACTTCTTCGGTTCCTCTCCGCTTTCCCAGTTTATGGACCAGACTAACCCTCTTGCTGAGCTTACTCACAAGCGCCGTCTGTCCGCACTGGGCCCCGGCGGTCTCTCCAGAGACCGTGCATCCTTCGAGGCAAGAGACGTACACTACACCCATTACGGCCGTATGTGTCCTATCGAGACCCCCGAAGGTCCTAACATAGGTCTTATCTCCTACCTTGCAACCTATGCCCGTGTAAGCAAGTTTGGCTTTATCGAGGCGCCCTACCGTGTTGTAGAAAACGGCAGGGTTACCGACGAGGTTCGCTACATCACCGCTGACGTAGAGGACGACTATATCGTTGCCAACGCTAACGAGCCTCTTGACGAAAACGGCTACTTTATAAATAAAAAGGTTGTTGCTCGCCACAGAGAAGAGATTATAGAAGCTGCCGTAGAGCAGGTTGATATGATGGACGTATCTCCCAAGATGCTCGTATCCGTAGCAACCGCTATGATCCCCTTCCTTGAAAACGACGACAACTCCCGTGCGCTGATGGGCTCCAACATGCAGAAGCAGGCTGTGCCTCTTATGATAACCGAGTCCCCTATAGTTGCAACGGGTATGGAATACAAGGCTGCCTGTGACAGCTGCGTTACCGTTATTTCCGACCGTGCAGGCTACGTTGAGTCCGTTACCGCTGACGAAATAGTTATCAGAGGTGAGGACGACTTTGCAAAGCCCTTTAAGCTTACTAAGTTTAAGCGCTCCAACCAGGGCACCTGCGTAAACCAGCGTCCTATCGTAAGCAAGGGCGACAGGGTTCAAAAGGGTCAGGTTATAGCAGACGGTATGGCTACCTCCAACGGCGAGATTTCCCTTGGTAAGAACGTACTTATCGGCTTTATGACCTGGGAAGGCTACAACTACGAGGACGCCGTACTTATCAACGAAAGACTTGTTCGTGACGACGTTTACACGTCCATCCATATAGAAGAGTATTACTGTGAGTCCAGAGACACCAAGCTTGGTCCGGAAGAGATTACCAGAGACATTCCCAACCTTGGTGACGACGCCCTTAAGGATCTGGACGAAGAAGGTATCATCCGCATCGGCGCCGAGGTAAGAGCAGGCGACATCCTGGTTGGTAAGGTTACCCCCAAGGGTGAGACCGAGCTTACCGCAGAGGAAAGACTGCTTCGCGCAATCTTCGGCGAAAAGGCAAGAGAAGTAAGAGACACCTCTCTCCGTCTGCCCCACGGTGAAAGCGGCGTTGTAGTTGACGTTAAGACCTTCTCCCGTGACGATTGCGACGTACTCTCTCCCGGTGTTATCAAGGTGGTAAGAGTTTATATCGCACAAAAGCGTAAGATATCCGTAGGCGACAAGATGGCAGGTCGTCACGGTAACAAGGGTGTAGTATCCCGCATACTCCCCTCCGAGGATATGCCCTTCCTTCCCGACGGCACTCCTCTTGACATCGTTCTTAACCCCCTCGGCGTACCTTCCCGTATGAACATCGGTCAGGTGCTTGAGGTTCACCTTGGTATTGCGGCTAAGAAGCTGGGCTTTAAGGTTATGACCCCCGTATTCGACGGCGCAAACGAAAAGGATATAGAACAGTGTCTGCTTCAGGCAAACTACGGTATGGTTACCGTTAAGGACCCTGCAACGGGCGAAGAAAAGCAGGTTGTTAACGGCAAGACCATTCTTTACGATGGTCGTACCGGCGTTCCCTTTGATAACCCCGTAACCGTTGGTTATATGTACTTCCTTAAGCTTCACCACTTGGTTGACGATAAGATTCACGCTCGTTCCACCGGTCCTTACTCCCTCGTTACTCAGCAGCCTCTCGGCGGTAAAGCTCAGTTCGGCGGTCAGAGATTCGGTGAAATGGAAGTTTGGGCGCTTGAGGCTTACGGTGCAGCTTACACCCTTCAGGAAATACTTACCGTTAAGTCCGACGATATCAAGGGCCGTGTAAAGACCTATGAAGCTATCGTTAAGGGCGAAAACATTCCTACTCCCAGCGTTCCCGCTTCCTTTAAGGTATTGGTTAAGGAGCTTCAGTCCCTTGGTCTTGACGTTCGTGTTCTTGACAAGGACGGCACCGAGATAACCCTTAAGGATTATGCAGACGACGAGGGCGAGGACGAAAAGAAGTTCTCCGAAGAGGAGCTTGGTAAGTCCGTTCTTGAAAATCCCGATGACGTTATGTACGATGACGAGGAAGGCGTAGTTGCTTCCGACGATGACGAAGGGTCTGATGACGCTTCCGACGATTATTTGAATATATAAGACAGGAGGGTAAATGATGGAAAACGTAGAATTTGACAGCATACAAATTGGTTTAGCATCCCCCGATATGATACGCTCCTGGTCTAAAGGTGAGGTAAAAAAGCCCGAGACTATTAACTACCGTACGCTCAAGCCCGAAAGAGACGGCCTTTACTGTGAAAAGATATTTGGCCCGACTAAGGATTGGGAATGTAGCTGCGGCAAGTATAAAAGAGTTCGTTTTAAGGGCAAGGTGTGCGAAAAGTGCGGCGTTGAGATTACCACCAACAAGGTAAGACGTGAACGTATGGGTCACGTTGAGCTGGCTGCTCCCGTTTCTCACATCTGGTATTTCAGAGCCATTCCTTCCAGAATGGGTCTCATCCTTGACCTTTCTCCCAAGCATTTGGAAAAGGTGCTTTACTTTGCACAGTATATAGTTCTTGACCCCGGTGATACACCCCTTGCCAAGAAGCAGCTTCTTACCGATACCGAGTACAGAAGCTTTTACGAGAAGTACGAAAACGACTTCCGTGTTGGTATGGGCGCCGAGGCAATTAAGGAGCTTTTGGCAGAAATAGACCTTGAGGAGCTGGCAGCCCAGCTTAAAGAGGAGCTTAAAGACGCTCAGGGCCAGCGCAAGCTTCGCCTTATCAAGCGCCTTGAGGTGGTAGAGGCTTTCCGTGCCTCCGGCAACAGACCCGAGTGGATGGTTCTTGACGCTCTGCCTGTTATCCCTCCCGAAATCCGTCCTATGGTTCAATTGGACGGCGGTAGATTTGCTACCAGCGACCTTAACGACCTTTACAGACGTGTTATTAACAGAAACAACCGTCTTAAAAAGCTTATTGAGCTTACGGCTCCCGATATAATTATCCGCAACGAAAAGCGTATGCTTCAGGAAGCGGTTGACGCTCTTATTGACAACGGTCGTCGCGGCAGACCTGTTACAGGCCCCAACAACCGTCCTCTTAAGTCTCTTTCCGAAATGCTCCGTGGTAAGCAGGGTCGTTTCAGACAGAACCTTCTCGGTAAGCGTGTTGACTACTCCGGCCGTTCCGTTATCGTTGTAGGCCCCGAGCTTAAGATTTATCAGTGCGGCTTGCCTAAGGAAATGGCGCTTGAGCTGTTTAAGCCCTTTGTTATAAAGACTCTTGTTGCCAGCGGCAAGGCTACCAACATAAAGGACGCAAAGAAGAAGGTTGAACGTGCAACTCCCGAGGTTTGGGACGCTATTGAGCACGTAATTAAGGAACATCCCGTTCTTCTCAACCGTGCGCCCACACTGCACAGACTTTCCATACAGGCTTTCGAGCCCGTATTGGTTGAGGGTAGAGCTATTAAGCTTCATCCCCTTGTATGTACCGCATTCAACGCCGACTTTGACGGCGACCAGATGCCTGTACACGTTCCCCTTTCTGCGGAAGCTCAAGCAGAGGCTCGTTTCCTTATGCTTTCCGCAAACAACCTGCTTAAGCCCGTTAACGGCCGTGCGGTAACCGTTCCTTCTCAGGATATGGTGCTTGGCTCCTTCTATCTTACTATGGATAAGGATGGCGAAGCAGGCGCTCTTGACGCAAATGACCCCACCGTAGGCAGCTACCGTAATATGGAAGAAGCTCTTATGGCTTACGAAAACGGTCTCCTCGGTCTCCACGCTAAGATAAGAGTGCGTGTTGAAAAGGAATTTGGCGGCAGAAAGGAAAGCGGCATTATTACCGCTACCCTTGGCAGACTTATTTTCAACAGCTACATTCCTCAGGACTTGGGCTTTGTGGACAGAAGCAAGCCCGAAAACAAGTTTGCTTTGGAAATAGACTTTGTTTGTACCAATAACGAGCTGGCACAGATAATTGACCGTTGTATAAGAGTACACGGCAACGTGGTTACCTGCGAGATGCTGGATAAGATGAAGGCTAACGGCTTCAAGTACTCCACTCGCGGCGCAATAACCATTTCCGTTTACGATATGACCATTCCTCCCAAGAAGCAGGCTATGCTTGCCGAGGCGGAGAAGAAGGTTGACGTTATTACCGAATACTTCCGTGACGGTATGCTCTCCGACGAAGAAAGAAGCCGCAGAGTTGTTTCCGTTTGGGAAGAATGTACCAAGCAGGTTGCTACCGAGCTTCAGAAGAACCTTGACCGTTACAATCCTCTTAATATGATGGCTGTATCCGGTGCGAGAGGTTCTATTAAGCAGATAAGACAGCTTGCAGGTATGCGTGGTCTGATGTTTGCAGCCACCGGTAAGACCATAGAAATGCCTATTAAGTCTAACTTCCGTGAAGGTATGACTATTCTTGAATACTTTACCGCAGCCAGAGGCGCACGTAAGGGTCTTGCAGATACCGCACTTCGTACCGCAGACTCCGGTTACCTTACCAGACGTCTTGTTGACGTTGCTCAGGACGTTATTGTTCGTGAAGAAAACTGCGGCGACACCAACGGTATGGTTGTTCGTAAGATAGTTGATATTATGAGCGGCGGCAAGGAAGAGGTTATCGAGCCCTTTGCAGACAGACTTGTTGGCAGATTTACCATTGGTGATATAGTTCATCCCGAAACCGGTGAGGTTATCGTGGCTAACGATACTATGATTACCGATGCACAGTGCAAGGCTATAATAGAAGCGGGCATTACCGAAGCTAAGGTTCGTTCCGCTATTAACTGTAAGTCCAAGCACGGCGTTTGCGTACACTGCTACGGCGCAGACCTTGCTTCCGGCAAGCCCGTAAGCATAGGCGAAGCAGTAGGCATTATAGCTGCTCAGTCCATAGGTGAGCCCGGTACTCAGCTTACAATGCGTACCTTCCACAGCGGCGGTGTTGCAGGCAGCGATATTACTCAGGGTCTTCCCCGTGTTGAAGAAATTTTCGAAGCACGTAAGCCCAAGGTTGCAGCTTTACTTTCCGAATTTGACGGTACTATCCGTGTAGAGGATACCAAGAAGGGCCGTCAGGTTCATATGATTGATAAGGAAACAGGTGAGGAAAGGGTTACACCCATTTCTCTCAAGACCAAGCTTATAGTTGAAGAGGGCGCTGAGGTTCGCCGTTGCCAAAAGCTTTCCGACGGTACGGAAACCCCTGCAGATATCCTTCGCATAAGCGGCTTGGATGCTGTTTACGAATATATTATTAAGGAAATCCAGCGTGTTTACCGTCTCCAGGCGGTTGAAATTAACGACAAGCATATCGAAATTATTGCTCGCCAGATGACCCGCAAGATAAGAATAGAGCAGGCAGGCGACACCGGTATGCTGGTTGGCAGCGCTGTTGACGTTAACGAGTTCTATGCGGCAAACGAGGAGATAAGAAGACGCAACGCAGAAGAAGGCGGCGCAGTACCTCTTATGGAGGCAGTAGGCGCACCTATGCTTCTCGGTATCACCAAGGCGTCCCTTTCTACCGAGTCCTTCCTTTCCGCCGCATCCTTCCAGGAAACCACCAAGGTTCTTACCGAGGCGGCTATCAAGGGTAAGAGAGACCCGCTTATAGGTCTTAAAGAGAACGTACTTCTCGGTAAGCTCATCCCCGCAGGTACGGGTATGCGTAACTACAGAGGTATTGACGTTCACGTTGGCGAAGGCGAAACTTATAACGAAATGTTTGAGGGCGACGTTCTCAACGCAGTAGACTAAGATGCGTATAGCCCCCTTTTCGGGGGCTTAGCATAGAAAAATATTGTAGGAAAGGAGGAAAATTAATGCCTACATTTAACCAATTGGTAAGACACGGTAGACAGATGAATACCTATAAGTCCAAGTCCCCCGCATTGCAGAAGGGCGTTAACCTTCTTAAGAAGAAGGCAACCGACCAACCTTCTCCTCAAAAGCGTGGTGTTTGCACTAAGGTAGCTATCAAGACACCTAAGAAGCCTAACTCCGCACAGAGAAAAATTGCAAGAGTAAGACTTACCAACGGTATGGAAGTAACTTCTTACATCCCCGGTATCGGCCACAACCTGCAGGAGCACTCTGTAGTACTTATCAGAGGCGGCAGAGTTAAGGACCTCCCCGGTGTACGTTACCACATCGTTCGCGGTAAGCTCGACACTCAGGGTGTTGCTAACAGAAATCAGTCTCGCTCCAAGTACGGCGCTAAGAGACCTAAGAAGAAGTAAGCAAAGCCCAAAAAGTAAGTTTTCGGAAAAAGATATTAGTTTGTGCTTTATAAGCGCAATATCATATATATATATGGTTTTGCCTTAAGGAAGCCTTACGGGATTTTATTCCGAGTACCAATGATCTCATTTAATAATTATGAAGGAGGGAAGAACAGTGCCTAGAAGAGTGCATGGTTTTAAAAGAGACGTTTTACCCGACCCTATGTACGGTTCTAAGCTTGTAACCAAGCTTATCAACCAGATTATGTACGATGGTAAGAAGGGTGTTGCTCAGAAAATAGTTTACGATGCATTTGCAATGGTTGAAGCAAAGACCGGCGCTAATGCTCTTGAGCAGTTCACTAAGGCTCTTGAAAATATTATGCCTAACCTTGAGGTAAAATCCGTTCGTAGAGGCGGCTCCAACTACCAGGTTCCTATGGAAGTTAGAGCTGAAAGACGTCAGACTCTCGCTCTCAGATGGCTTGTAACCTATGCAAGAACCAGAAGCGACAGAAAGATGTTTGAACGCCTCGCAAACGAGATTATCGATGCTACCAATAACCTTGGCGGCGCGGTAAAGAAGAAGGACGATACCCACAGAATGGCAGAAGCAAACAAGGCGTTTGCACATTACAGATGGTAAAACAAACCGGCTATTGAATATATTAGGAGAAATTTATGGCAACATATCAGCTTGAAAAGATGCGCAATATCGGTATAATGGCGCATATAGACGCAGGCAAAACTACGACTACTGAGCGTATACTTTACTATACCGGTAAGACCCACAAGCTTGGCGAAACGCACGAGGGTGCCGCTACAATGGACTGGATGGAGCAGGAGCAGGAACGTGGTATTACCATTACCTCCGCTGCTACCACCTGCTATTGGAAGGAACATCGCATTAATATTATAGACACTCCCGGTCACGTTGACTTTACAGCCGAGGTTGAGCGTTCTCTCAGAGTACTTGACGGCTCCGTTACTGTATTCTGCGCTAAGGGCGGCGTTGAGCCCCAGTCTGAGACTGTATGGCATCAGGCTGATAAATACAAGGTTCCCAGAATGGCGTACGTTAACAAGATGGACATTACGGGTGCTAACTTCTACCGTGTTGTAGATATGATGCACGAAAGACTGCACGCAAACGCAGTTCCCGTACAGCTTCCCATCGGCGCCGAAAGCGATTTTCAGGGGCTTATCGATTTGCTTACTATGCGTGCTTTCATTTACAGAAATAATGACGGTACGGATATATTGGAAACCGATATTCCTGCAGATATGCAGGAAAAGGCAGAGGAATACCGTGCAGCCCTTCTCGAAAGCGTTGCAGAGGTAGACGAGGTTCTTTTTGAAAAGTACCTTAACGAGGAAGAGATAAGCGTTGACGAAATCAAGAAGGCTATCCGTGTGGCGACTATCGAAAACAAGATAGTTCCCGTTCTTTGCGGTACTTCTTATCGTAACAAGGGCGTACAAAAGCTTCTTGATGCGGTTATCGACTATATGCCTTCCCCCCTTGATATTGAAAATATTAAGGGCGTTAACCCTGATACCGAAGAGGCAGAGGAACGTATTACGGGTCTTGACCAGCCTTTCTCCGCATTGGCATTCAAGATTATGGCCGACCCCTATGGTAAAATTTGCTTTATCAGAGTTTATTCCGGCTCCATTAAGGCGGGCGCTACCGTTTACAACGCAGTAAAGGGTAACAGAGAACGTCTTGGCAGAATTATAATGATGCACGCAAACCACAGGGAAGACGTGGATGAGATAGGCGCAGGTGAAATTGCCGCAGTTGTTGGTCTTAAGAACACTACTACCGGCGACACCCTTTGTGACGAAAAGCATCCCGTTATACTTGAATCAATGGTGTTCCCCGAACCTGTTATACGTGTTGCAATCGAACCCAAGACCAAGGCAGGTCAGGAAAAGATGGGTATTGCCCTTTCCAGACTCGCTGAGGAGGATCCTACGTTCCGTACCTATACGGATGAGGAAACGGGTCAGACCATCATCGCAGGTATGGGTGAGCTTCACCTTGAAATAATAGTTGACAGACTTATGAGAGAGTTCCGTGTAGAAGCAAACGTGGGCAAGCCCCAGGTTTCCTACCGTGAAGCTATCCGCCGCAAGGCAGATGCAGACGAAAAGTTTGTACGCCAGAGTGGTGGTAAGGGTCAGTACGGCCACGTTAAAATCAGAATTTCACCTAATGAAACAGGTAAGGGTTATGAATTTATCAACTCTATTGTTGGTGGTGCTATTCCTAAGGAATACATCCCCGCTGTTGATTCGGGTATCCAGGGTGCAATGCAGTCTGGTGTTCTTGCAGGCTACAACGTAGTTGACGTTAAGGTAGAGCTTTATGACGGTTCTTACCATGAGGTTGACTCTTCTGAAATGGCATTTAAGATTGCCGGTTCTATGGCATTCAAGAGTGCTTGCCGTAAAGCAGACCCCGTTATTATGGAGCCTGTTATGAAGGTTATCGTTATTGTTCCCGAGGATTATATGGGTGATGTTATCGGTGACCTTAACTCTCGCCGTGGTGAGGTTCAAGGCTTTGAGGATCGTACAGGCGGTGTTAAGCAGATTAATGCTCGCGTTCCTCTTAGCGATATGTTCGGTTATGCTACCGACCTTCGTTCTAAGACTCAGGGTCGCGGTCAGTACACTATGGAGCCCGATGGCTACAAAGAAGTACCCAAGAGCATTTCTGAAAAAATTATTACTGCAAGAACCAAGAATGACTAATTAATTTCTAAAAAGGTCTTGCAATTTACTAAAAAATTTGG
>JAZSLS010000046.1:0-8484 GCA_045535465.1 Eubacteriales bacterium | reverse complement strand
TAGAAGCCGGTGCATTCGAGAACTACGTCAACGCCGATTTCGCCCCAAGGAAGTTCAGCAGCGTTTGCTTTAGCGTAGATGGTGATTTCCTTACCGTTTACGGTGATGGAACCGCCAACAACCTTGCCGTTTTCGTCAACGTTTTCAGTGTAGGAAACGGTATCAGCAAGTGCGTACTTACCTTGAGCGGTGTCGTACTTAAGAAGATGAGCAAGCATCTTAGGGCTGGTGAGGTCGTTGATAGCAACAACTTCGTAACCTTCAGCGCCGAACATCTGTCTGAAAGCGAGACGACCGATACGGCCAAAACCATTAATAGCAACTTTTACGGACATGATAAAAATACCTCCATGTATTTAATATTCTTAAAGTATTCTATATCATAATTCCAAAAAATACAACACTTTTTTGCAAATTAATTACTACAAACATTGCTTTTTTGCTAAAATGATGATATAATTACCTAACAAACAAGGGAAAGTTAGATATATGGACGATATTTTTTATATGAAACAAGCACTTAAGCGTGCAAAAACAGCGTATAAGGATTTTGAAACTCCTGTCGGTGCGGTTGTTGTCAAGGATGGAAAGATAATTTCCACCGGCAGAAACTTTAGAGAAAAAAAGAAAAATGCACTTATGCACGCCGAAATAATTGCTATAAATCGTGCTTGCAAAAGGATTGGCAGTTGGCGCCTTGTGGATTGTGAATTGTATGTTACGTTGGAGCCTTGTGCTATGTGCGCAGGTGCTATCATAAACTCACGCATAAAGCGTGTTGTTTTTGGCGCTTATGATTTAAAGGCAGGCTCTTTCGGTAGTCTTGTTAATTTGGCAGATTATCCCTATAATCACAAACCTGAAATAGTTGGCGGGATTATGGCTACTGAATGTGCTGAGCTAATTTCTGATTTTTTTAAAGAACTTAGAGTTAAAAAGAAAAAACAGCCTTACATTAAGGAGGATAAAATATGAAGGAAAAGTTTTATATTACGACGGCTATAGTTTACACATCCCAAAAGCCTCACATAGGCAATATGTATGAAATTGTTTTAACCGATTGTTTGGCGCGCTATAAGCGTCAGCGAGGTTATGACGTGTATTTTCTTACAGGTACCGATGAACATGGTCAAAAAATCCAAAATTACGCTGAGAAAGCAGGTATCTCTCCCAAAGCCTATGTTGACGGTGTAACCGATGGTATCAAGGATATGTATCGTTTGTTTGATATAAGCTATGATGGCTTTATCAGAACCACCGATAAGAAACACGAAGAGGTTGTTCAGAAAATTTTCAGAAAACTTTACGATAATGGTGATATATATAAGGGCGCATACGAGGGTATGTACTGTACTCCTTGTGAATCTTTTTGGACTTCTGCACAGTTGAAGGATGGTTGCTGTCCCGACTGCGGCGGTAAGGTTTCTCCTGCTAAAGAGGAGGCCTACTTCCTTCGTCTTTCCAAATATCAGGATAGACTTATCGAATATATAGAAAATCACGATGAATTTATTACTCCTACGGCGAGAAAGAATGAGATGCTTAACAATTTTCTTCGCCCCGGGCTTCAGGACCTTTGCGTATCCCGAACTTCTTTCGATTGGGGTATCCCTGTATCTTTTGACGACGGTCACGTTATATATGTGTGGGTTGATGCTCTTTCGAATTATATCACTGCAATAGGCTATGACCCCGATGGATCTTCCGAACAATATAAAAAGCTTTGGCCGGTTGACGTTCACGTTATAGGTAAAGATATCGTTCGTTTCCACACCATTTATTGGCCTATTATTCTTATGGCACTTGGTGAGCCTTTGCCTAAAAAGGTTCTCGGTCATCCGTGGTTGCTTTTTGGGGAGGATAAGATGAGCAAGTCCAAAGGCAACGTTCTGTATGGCGATAAGTTGGTTGAACAGTTTGGCCTTGATGCAATCAGATACTATCTGCTTTCCGAGCTTCCCTTGCTTAACGACGGAAGCATTACCTACGAAATGCTTATATCTCGTTGCAACACAGATCTTGCTAATATTTACGGTAATCTTGTTAGCCGCACTGCAGCAATGATTAGCAAATACTTTGACGGTATTATTCCCGCTGTGGATGAATTAACCGGTAAAGAAGATGAGCTTAAAGCTGTTATGAAAGATGCTGTTGAGTCCTTTGCTGCTAAAATGGAAGAGTATCGTGTTGCTGATGCCGGTACTGCTGTTATTACTATGCTTAAGGCTTGTAATAAGTATATTGACGATACAGCGCCTTGGATTTTAGCAAAAGACGAAGCTTGTCGTGGCAAACTTGCAACTGTTATGGCTACGCTTGTTGAAGGTATAAGAAAAGCGTGCATTATGCTTTCTTCCTTCATCCCTCAAAGTTCGTGTAAGGTTGCTGCAACCTTTGGTTTCAGTAGCAATGATATGGAATTTGCAAGTCTTTACAACGATGGTGAGTTTGCAGGAAATACCGTAAACAACAGTGGCGTTCTTTTTGCAAGGATTGACGAGAAGGCTTTCTTTGAAAAGTTAGCCGCTGAGAAAACGGCTGAACCTAAGCCTAAGAAGGAAGAAATTAAGAAGGAACAACCGGCTGATGTTCAAAAAATAAGTATCGATGATTTTGCCAAGGTTAATCTTGTGGCTTGCAAGGTTTTGGAATGTGAGCCCGTTCCTAAATCCGACAAGCTTTTAAGACTTATCGTTGACGATGGGAAGGGTGGCAGACAGGTGGTTTCCGGCATTGCTAAGTTTTATAAACCCCAAGAGCTTATCGGTAAGACTCTTGTCCTTGTCGAAAATCTTAATCCCGTTAAACTCCGTGGGGTGGAAAGCTGTGGTATGATACTTGCTTCAGGCGAAGAAAATGTTCGTGTAATTGAACTTGATTCTTCAGTTGCTCCCGGTACAAAAATTAGGTAAGCTTTTATGAAGAGCGATTTTTTGTTTGAACAAGGGATATTTGACACTCACGCTCATTATGACGATAAAAGATTTAATGAAGATAGATACGAGCTTATTCAATCGTTGTTTGACAGTGGGGAAGTCTATGCCATTTTAAACTGTGGCTGCAACGTTAAAAGCTCCGAGTCGAGTTTGGCTTTAGCAAAACGTTTTAAAAATGTTTATGCCGCTGCGGGGATTCATCCCCACGATGCGTCAGGGGCAACCGAGGAAGATTTAATGCGTATTGAAGCTCTTTTGTCTGAGCCTAAGGTGCGAGCATTAGGTGAGATAGGACTTGATTATCACTATGATTTTTCTCCGCGTGATATACAAAAGAATGTTTTTTACAAGCAGCTTGAAATTGCAGAACGGTTTGGTATTCCCGTTGTAATTCACGATAGGGAAGCTCATTCGGATTGCGTTGAAGCCGTCTTGGCGCATCCTAATGTATGCGGAGTATTCCATAGTTTTTCGGGTAGTGCAGAAACCGCAAAAATTCTTCAAAAGGCCGGATGGTATCTCTCGTTTTCAGGACCTGTTACCTTTAAAGACGCAAGAAAGACAATCGAAGCTGTTGCGGCAACAGCTAACGATAGACTTATGGTAGAAACAGACAGCCCTTATTTAACACCTGTTCCACATAGAGGTAAAAGGAATCACAGCGGTTATGTAAGGCATATCATAGAAAAAATCGCAGAGATACGTGGCGAAAGCTATGAGTTTATTGAAACGATTACCAGAGAAAATGCAAAAAGATTTTTTGATATAAAAGGATAATACAATGACTATTACTTATGTTGTAAAGAACGGCTTGTATATTAATCTTACAAACCGTTGTTCTAACGCTTGCGACTTTTGCATACGCCAAAACGGTGATGGCGTTTACGGTAGTGACAGTCTTTGGCTTGAACGTGAGCCAACTGCAGACGAAGTACTTGACGCCGTTTTTGCTTACGACTTATCAAAGTTTGATGAGATTGTTTTTTGCGGATATGGCGAACCGACAGAAAGGGCTGATATTTTGGTTGCTGTTGCAAAAGCAATAAAAATAAAAACTCCTATTCAAATCAGAATTAATACAAACGGTCATGGGAATTTGATAGCAGGCTATGATATAACGCCTACGTTTAAAGATGTAATTGATACTGTTTCTATCAGCTTAAACTGTGCAACCGCTGACGATTACGTAAAAGTGTGCCATCCCGAATTTGGTGAAAAAGCGTATGAAGGACTTATTGAATTTGCACGTTTGTGCAAAAAGCACGTAACCACTGTAATTCTTTCGGTGGTTGACACCACCATTTCGGAATCGGATATTAAAAAGTGTGCAGAAATTGCTGAAAGTGTTGGTGTAACTCTACGGGTAAGACCTTTTGAATAAATCTTGACGGAGGGAGATGCTTTATGTTTTGTCCTTATTGTGGTTCGGTGATAGCAAACGATTCGGGCGTTTGCCCAAATTGTAGCTATGTTGTTCAGATTAAGCCGGTTGTTGACGAGGCAACAAAGAAAAAAATGGTGTTTTCTGATTTGAAAACCTTGTTTTCTTCGCCGTTGTATTTAATGCTTGTTCTGGTTAGTGTTATCTACATTGCTTTATTTGTGTCAACGTGGGCTTTTGATGGCGTTGGGCTTTATGATATAAAAACTTTTGAAGAAGCCTTTCCTGACCTAACGTATTATGGTTATATTCGTTATATTTATTATTTTTTGTCAGCAGTTAATTTGGTGTACATTATAACGTTAATACTGCGTGTTGTGGCAAGCTTTTTGCTTTATTCCAGTGCAACGAGTGACGAGAAAGAATCTATTAGTGTAAAAGGTATCTCATTATTGAAAGTAACGTACTTTCTATCTTTAGCCTGCATTGTTATTCCTATATTGGTGTTTTTTGCCTGTAGCTTTACTCCGATAGCACGAGTAAATTTACTTATGGGCGATTTTACCTTTTTAAATATATTGGAGTTAGCTTTGACGGCTGTACTTAATACTCTTTATACAGTATTTTATGTTATATGGCTTGGGAAACTTAAAGATAGTGCAACCACGGGCAAGGCAAACTCTTTTATTCCTTTGTTCGTTCTTATGATTTCTTTTGCAAATGCAGCCGGTAATATTTCACCTATTGTATTTGTTTTTGGTGAAGGGTGGCTTGGATGTATTTCAAGCGTCTTTATTGGCATTTCTCATCTGTTGGTTGCTTTGATTATTTTAAAATATCATAGTATGATGAGTAAACTTGAAAAAATTAAATAGCGATTGCGGTGGCACTTTTAATAAGTGTCGCCGTTTATTTATTCCGGTATTGAAATATTAATAAAAAGATGTTATAATTAAGTATTCCACTAATGAGAAGATGTTAAAATGAAACGATTGTTTATTTGTTCAGTTATACTATTAGTTTTAAGTTTGGTGTTGCTATCTTGCCGAAAAACCGGGAATATATCGTACGCTCCGTCTTCGGAAGAAGAAAATAATACCGATATTCTTTTTGATGTTGAAACTGTCGGTTCTTTTGATTCGAATTTAAGCAGTGATGTTTCAAACGAATGGGAAAATTATCCCGAGTATACCGGGGGAATTCCTGCTCCGAATTTTTTTAAAAGCAAGGCACTACCTTTAACCGTCGGTGACGTGTCTATGGTTGTTTTCACATCATCCGGAAATGAAAAGCTTATTCAACTTAAAGATTATTTATCAAGTCTTGAGAACGCAGGCTTTACTTATAGCATTATAACCGATGAGGAAGAATTTTTTGAAGGAGCCGTGTATAAAGAGGAGAATTTAGTTTTTGAATATACATTTCGATATGGCACAATTATCTTTGAGGTCTTTTTAAATAATTTCTCAGAAGATATAATTTCTAGTGTTTCTCAAGACACAAACGACTCTTATATTAGTGCAAAATAAAGGAAGTGCAAGAATGAAAAATAAAAACGCTTTAACTGTTTCAGCCGTTGTAATGCTGTGTTTTGCCATTAGTATTAGCTTGCTTTTGATTTTTATAACATCTCCCAAAAAGCCTAACAACGACGTTACCTCGTCCGGGGAAGTTGTTTTAGACGCTTCCTCTGATAATTCGTTTGAATCTGTTGAGATAAGTGATGGCAATTCATCTTTTGAAGATTCCGAAAGCTTTGACTCATCAGAAGAAGAGCCGAAAATTGAATTGATTTTACCTCTTGGTACTGTTATACATTCCAAAATTGCAGTGGTTTACGATGTAGCCGAAGACGCTGTGGTTTTTCAAAGAGATGCTGATACGAAAACATCTCCCGCAAGCTTAACTAAAATGGTTACAGCTTTAGTTGCGCTTGACCATTTAACTCCAACGCAAACGTTGACAGTTGGCGATGAAATTAATATGATAGGTGAGAATTCATCAACGGCTTTTCTTGCAGTAGGTCAAAAGTATTCTGTAAGCTCTCTCATAGATGCTTTGTTAATTCCGTCAGGGAATGATGCCGCCTACGTTCTTGCTGTTAACACTGCAAGAACTGCTGCGAACGACAGGACTTTAAGTAAAGAAAACGCAGTGTCCGATTTTGTAAGGCTGATGAACGAAAAAGTTAAAAGTTTAGGCTGTTTTAGCACCATTTTTTCAACACCTGATGGTTATGATTCTGAAGGGCAACACACCACGGCAGCTGATATGATTAAAATATCAAAAGCCGCTTGCGCTAACACTTATATTAAAGAAAGCGTTGCCAAGGAAAAAAGCAAGGGATGGGTGAACTCAAACCTTCTAATCAGAACTGACAGTTCTCTTTATAATGAATGCGTTACCGGCTTGAAAACCGGTAGCACAAGCGGTGCAGGGTATTGCGTTGCAGTTTCCGCTGTCGTTGACCAAAAAACGTATATTATGGTATTTATGAACAGCGATACTTCCTCAGGACGTTTTGAGGATGCTAACACTATTATTTCTCTTATAGAAGATTTATCATATGAAGAGAGCATAGGGGAATAGTTTTAAGGATTTTGAAAAGGAGGCGTTTTTTGTGAATCTTCACGAAGGACACAGAGAGCGTTTAAGAGAAAGATATATAAATGAAGGCGGTAGAAATTTTGCTGCCCATAACCTTTTAGAGCTTTTGCTTTTCTACGGCATACCGCGTAAGGATACAAACGGTATAGCACATCAATTGCTTAATCGCTTCGGAGACATTGAAGGTGTTTTTAATGCAAGACTTGATGATCTCTGCGCCGTGCCTGGGATGACGAAAAGTGCGGCTATTTTAATTAGCCTTACCAATGAAATTACAGCAAGAATGGTAAAAGGTGACTTAAGCGATATTAAGGAGTTTAACTCTTTTGATGAGGTAGGAGAGTATCTTGTAAAATTGTTTTATGGGCTTAAAGAAGAGTACGTTTATGCAATGTTTCTTGATACCCACGGAAATTTAGTTAAATGTGACGTTGTGTGCAGAGGAAGTGTTAACGCAGTTGCACTGGATATAAGAAGTATTGTGTCGATGGCTTTTAATTTTAGTTCTGTAGGCGTTGTAATTGCTCATAATCACCCGGGAGATTGTTTGTATCCTTCTAATGAAGATTTAATGACTACAAGACGTGTAAGAGATTTACTTAAGATGAATGGCATTGAATTAGTTGAGCATTTTATAATTTCCGGCGGAAAACATATGCGTATATTAAAGCAGGCTCTTGATGTTAAGCCGCAAGAAATAGATTTATCCTTTTTTAATATAATCGACGAAGAATTTGATGACGATTATCAAGAATAAAATTGAAGTAATTAAAGGGTGCTGTGTAAAAATTTAGTTTTTACACAGCACCCTTTGTTTAATTAAAAGCCCATCCACTCAATTATATATTGGATATATTCATCCCAAAAATCCCAATTGTGTTCACCTTTGGATTCACGATAGGTGAAGTCGTAACCGCATTCTTCGATTTTTTTACGGAGCTTAGCAGCGTTGTTATATAAAAAGTCTTCGGTTCCAATGCCCATATAAAGCCTTGGACGTAAGGGATTGGTCTTTTGTTTTTCGGCAAGAAGAAGTAGATCGTCATCATCGGGAATGACTTTGTCATCTCCAAAGATAGGTTTAAGCAGATGGTCAAAACCTTCCAAGCTTTTTAAGTCGCTAACGGGAGAGATACCCGCACCCATACAAAAGCTTTCGGGCTCTCTAAGCGCTATTTTTAGTGCACCGTATCCGCCCATTGATAAGCCTGCTATATAATTATCTTCTCTCTTATCGGAAATATTAAAAAATTCACGCATTATAGCAGGAAGTTCTTTAGCAATGTGGTCATAATATTCGGGACCATACTTCATATTGCTATAAAAGCTGTTGCCACCACGGGGCATAACAACACAAATTCCGCTTTTTAAGGCGTATCTTTCTATAGATGTTAATCTGGACCAGGAAGTTTCGTCACCGCTTACACCGTGTAAAAGGTACAAGCATTTATAGGGCCCGGGATGCGCATTGCTGTCAACGCCAATTTGACCGCTATTTGACTTTTGTGGAATGATTACTGTTGCCCCTGTTTGCATTCCAAGCTTTTCGCTGTAAAATCT
>JAZSLS010000115.1:0-8705 GCA_045535465.1 Eubacteriales bacterium | reverse complement strand
GATTAACCGCTAAAGCACGTGCTATGGCAACACGCTGCTGCTGACCACCCGAAAGCGTTGAAATATCACGTTTTTCAAATCCCAACAAATTAACCATTGCAAGCATTTCGTGAACCGTTTTTTTAATTTCATCCTCTGCAGTGCCCTTTACTCGGAGACCAAAGGCAATGTTCTCAAAAACGTTTAGATGAGGGAAAAGCGCATATTTCTGAAAAATTGTATTTACAGGACGCTTATGAGGCGGAATATTGTTCATAAGCGTGTTTTCAAAATACACGTCACCTGAATCGGGTGAAGTGAAACCTCCAATTATTCTAAGAGTAGTCGTTTTTCCGCATCCGGAAGGACCCAAAAGCGTAACAAATTCTTTGTCACAAATTTCAAGCGACACATTGTCTAAAATCTGATCGTCATCAAACTTAACCGATATGTCTTTCAGACGCAAAATAACATTTTCCAATATTTCTGTACTCCTTTTAGTTTGCAATAATCTTGTATTAAAATACAACAAATTGACTATACTTTTTTTTTATGCTTTTGTCAATAGTTTGGGGGAATTTTTTATAAATTTAATTATTTTTTACATAATTATTTTAAGCAGTTCTTGTTAATGTTTACAAGCACGTAACAATTTAACTTGTTTATCGTGTTATTATTAACTGATAAAATTATGGAGTTGTGACACTATGTTAAGTAATCCTATTGAAGCGTATGCAAAAGCGTATAATTTTAACATTCTTACCGATTGCGCATATGGTTTTGTAAATTCTTTTCTCGTTTCTGTTTTTAATGACGGTTACAAAAAATCTGCATTTGTTAATTTCTTTACTCCCGAAAGCGAGGAGGGCGACCTTAAAACCAAGATGGCTTTGACAGAAGGCATTAACGCTTTGCAGCTAAAGGCGCTTGAGGAAGTTGAAGTTTCTATAAACGGTATCTTTTTTAGCACCGATGTAGAAATTGCAGAATTTGATGAAGCTATCATTTCCTTGTGCGATTACCTGTTGGAGTTTGGTATGCAGCCTATTCCCGTTTGTTCCGAATGTGGTTACACTGTTTCCGAAAATGATTCTGCGTATATATCTGTTTTCAATAATCGTGCGATGTATATTTGCGACGAATGTGCAGAAGAAGCTAAAGTAAATATAAACGCTGTTGAACCTGTTTTACAAAGGAGTAAAACACTTGGTATAGTGGGGGCTGTTTTGGGCTCTGTCGTTTCTTTTGCAGCTGTTTTGCTGCTGTATGCTTTTGTTATACCTTATGGCGGTATTAGCTTTGGCAATGAAGTCGGTGATTCCATTGATGCCCTTATTTTCGCTCTTCCGGCTACTGCTGTTCTTTCGGTGCTTACTTTTTTGGGCTATCGTATTTTTACCCGTCGTAAGGGAACTGAAAGGTTACTTCCCTGTTTTATAATTTCTACTGTGTTTACGCTTTTATCGGTATATTCTGCTTCGGCCATTATTTATGCTAATTCTTTTGGGGTAAACTTCTCTTCTGCCGTTAACTATAACGTTATGGGTATAATTTTGGGTTCACCTTTTACCGATCCTTTTTACAGAGCAGATTTGTTGACATACGGCTTGTTCTCTTTGGCTATTACTATTGTTGTGACCTTAATTTATTCAATTGTATTTGATAACAAAAAAGCCTCTTCCCCTGTTTTTATTCCTGTTGCTGATTGTGCAAACGATGACGGTAGTGAAGTTTCTTCTTTTGAAAACGACGAAAATGAAGAAGCAGACATTACAGAAAATGATAATTAATGCTTTTTCTTAAGGCACTTTTAAGTAAAATATAATATTCCTTTATACGTCAAGGAGGTGTTATACCATGCGTGTACTTATCGTTGAGGATGAAAAACGCATTGCAGACGCTTTGGGGCGCATAATGAAGGACAACAAGTATTCCTGTGACGTTGTATATGATGGTCTTGACGGTTATCTTTATGCCGAAAGCAATATATATGACGTCATTATTCTTGATGTTATGTTGCCGAAAATGAGTGGTTTTGAAATTGTTAAAAAGCTGCGTAATCAAAAAATTAAAACTCCGGTATTAATGCTAACGGCAAGGGATTCCGTACAAGATAAGGTTAACGGATTGGATTGCGGTGCTGATGATTATTTGACTAAGCCGTTTTCAAAAGAAGAACTGCTTGCCAGGCTTCGTGCTCTTACCCGTAGGCAAGGTGAGGTTATTATGAACGAGCTTGCTTTTTCCGATATCATACTCAGCTTATCTGCATATACCTTGCAGTGTGGTGAAAAATCCGTTCATTTGGGGTACAAGGAGTTTGAAATTTTAAAGCTGTTGATGTCTAATCCTAAAAGCGTTGTACAAAAAGAAGATATAATAACCAAAGTTTGGGGCTACGATTCCGATGCTGAAGATAATAACGTAGAGGTTTACATTTCTTTTATTAGAAAAAAACTTGCGTTTTTAGGTTCAAAAGTCGGAATAGGCACGGTGAGAAAAATCGGGTATCATTTGGAGGAATCTATTTGATAAAACGGCTGAAGCTTAAATTTATTTTTATTAATATGTTTTCCGTGCTTTTGGTTATGTTTATCGCCTTCTTTTGCAATTATTCCTTTAATAAAGCGAATATGTATTCCGAAAGTCTTGACGTTATGGAAAGTTCAATAGATGAAGGGATTCCCAAGAATATGCAGACCTATTTGGTGTATGTTAATAACTATGATAATATATACCAAGTCCGAGGTTACAAAGGCTCGTTAGCAGATGACTTTAAAGAAGTTTCGGGTATAACGACTACTGCCCTTGCCTCTCACCTAAAGGTTGGCGACATTTATGGCACTGATTTACGATTTATGAAACAAAACACGCCGGATGGAACTGTGGTTGCTTTTACAAGCACCCTAGAAGAGCATTTGGCGCTTGAAGGGATAGTTCGTTTTTCAACTTATATTTTTTTGTGTTGTAGCCTCGTATTTTTAGGCGTATCAATTTACCTTGCTAATATCGCAACCGAACCTGTTGAGGAATCTCTTGAAAAAAGAAAGCAGTTCATTGCCGATGCATCTCACGAACTTAAAACTCCTCTTACCGCAATTACGACTTCTGCCGAAGTGCTTTTGGATTCCCCGGATATTTCCAAAGATGACAAAGTCTGGGTTAACGGTATAAAAGAGTCTGCAGATGAAATGTCAGTGCTTGTTACAGATATGCTTAATTTAGCACGTTTGGAAGACGAAATTGCAAAACGCACAGAGGATAATTTTAATCTTAGCGAGCTTGCCGCCGCAGTTGCTTTGGATTACGAGTATATATTGTTCGAAGCAGGTAGGCTTTTTGCCGCCGATATCGATGAGAATATTGTGATTTTGGGTAATTCAGGAGAGTTAAAACAGCTTATAAAGATTTTTTTAGATAATGCAAAAAAGTATTCATATGAAGGTTCAAAAGTTGAACTTAGCCTAAAATATATTCAGGAAAAAGCCGTTTTAACAGTATTTAATATGGGTGAGCCTATTCCAAAAGGCGATGTTGACAAAATATTTGAACGATTTTACCGTGTTGATAAATCTCGAAGCGGCATATCGGGATACGGTTTGGGGCTTTCTATCGCAAAAAATATAGCAGAGAATCATTCAACCAAGATCAATGTTGTCAGCAACGAAGATGGCACTTCTTTTTCCGTTGCGTTTAAAACTGTAAAAATTTAAACTGGTGGTATTTATGAAAAATTTTATTATTAGTTCTTTTTTAATACTTGCGTTGCTATTGACCGGTTGCGGTCCTGTGGTTATTAAACCCTCTATCGAAGATGATAGTTCTGATAAGCAATTATCCGAGGATAACCAAAACGATATCGTTGATGAAAGCTCTATGGATTCTGTCTCTGAAATCCAAACTGATGATACAAGCGATAAAAAAGAGTTTGCAACAAACAAAGGAGATGAACGGATGGGACTTTCCGACGTTGTAAGCTCTATTCAAGGCTCTGTTGTTGCAATAAATGTTACCGGTTCGGCTTCTTTTTATTATTTCACCTATCCGACCGAAGGGAGCGGTAGCGGTGTTATCATCTCGGAGGATGGATACATTGTTACAAATAATCACGTTATTAGTGGCGGAAGTAATATAACTGTTTTTTTGAATGATAACTCTTCACACCCTGCCACAGTTGTGGGAACTGACCCTGTTACCGATATTGCAGTGTTAAAAATTGAAGCGGAAAATCTTACGGCAGCTCGTTTTGGTGATTCTTCTACTTTAAGAGTTGGCGACTTTGCTTTGGCTATCGGCAATCCTTTAGGTGAATATCAAGGAAGCGTTACTTTTGGTATTGTTAGTGCTCTCAACCGCGATATTACAATTAATAACGAAGTTCACACAATGTTCCAAGTTGATGCAGCAATTAATCCCGGTAATTCCGGTGGTGGTATGTTTGATACAAACGGTATGCTTATAGGTATAGTTACTGCCAAAAATATTAGCGAAGAAGTTGAAGGTCTGGGGTTTGTTTTACCTATGAACGACGTTAAGCCCGTTGTAGAAGATTTAATAAACCACGGCTACGTAACCGGTAGACCCACCTTAGGTTTTGAACCTATAGAAATCTCAAGTATGCGGGATGCTTTACGCAACGGACTTAGCAGGCTTGGGGTTTATGTTAACAAGGTTGAAGAAGGTTCTTATGCCGAACAGTGTGGTTTGCAGTTTAAGGATTTCATCAATTCTGCCGATGGCGAGACAATATCCAATATAGAAAGATTGGAAGAAATACTTGACAATAAAAAGGTTGGTGACACTATGGTGCTTGAGGTTTGGCGTGGTGAGGAAGTTTTAGACGTTGTTTTGATTATCGGTGAGAAAAAATCTTAAGGCCTTCCCCAATATTATAAGGAGTTAATTATGAGTTTTTTAGAATTAGCACAAAAAAGACAATCTTGCAGAGCATACGACTCGTCAAAAGACGTAGAGAACGAAAAACTAACGTCTGTTTTAGAGGCAGCACGTATTGCGCCTTCAGCGTGTAACAGTCAGCCTTATCATTTAACTGTTTGCAAAGGCGAAAAGGCTAAAGCTGTGGCAAAGGCTACAATGGGTGTTGGTATAAACAAATTTGCTGACGAAGCTCCTGTGCTTATTGTTATTTCTGAAGAAAACTATAATAAAACAGCTGCATTCGGCGCAAAGCTTAAAAAGAATGATTACCGCTCTATTGATATTGGCATTGTCACGGCATATTTGACTGCAGAAGCAACAGCGCTTGGACTTGGAACTTGCATTCTTGGATGGTTTGATAATTCCGAAATAAAGAAAATTTGCGCCTTGGACGACGATGTAAGACTTGTAATAACAGTTGGATACCCAGCAGATGACAAAATACGTGACAAAAAACGTAAAAGCCTTGATGAACTCGTAACGTTTATAGATTAGTATTTTAACAATCAAAAGCCATAGTACACTCAGACGAGTATACTATGGCTTTTAGCTTTAAAGACTTACAGATTCAATAAGGTTGCGGATATAATCTTTATAACCCTTTTTGGCGGCAATGAATTTATTCATTTCGTAGAGTAAGCTTGGTGGGATAGCCTTAATTTGTTTATCTGTCAGCTTCTCTTTATAGAGATTATCAAGCATAACTGCGTAGGACATTTCAACGGAAATAATATCGTTGCCTCTTGCGCAAACAACATCGTTGGTATCGCCCATAAGCAAGTTGTTAACCGCCGCAGCTCCCATCTGGGTAGCAAGAACTCTATCTCTAAGAGTAGGAGAGCCACCACGTTGGATATACCCGAGTATAGAAAGCCTTGTTTCTATACCCGTAGCATCTTCAATTTTTTTAACAAGCGCAGGCCCGTATTCCTTTCCCATACCTTCACAGATAATTATAATAAAGTTACGCTTTCCCGCTTGTCTAGCCTTAATCATTCTCTCAATCATAGCATCAACGTCAACGTTGTACTCACGAACAATGGCAGCTATTGCACCAACAGATATCGCTGTTTGTATAGCAATATCACCGGCTTGGCGTCCCATAACCTCAATTACATTGCAACGTGAATGGCTTTCACCGGTATCGCGTATTTTATCTATCAAATCAACAACGGTATTCATAGCGGTATCAAAGCCAATGGTCATATCAGTGGCAGCAATATCGTTATCAATGGTACAAGGAACACCCACGCAAGGTATTCCCTCTTCAGAAAGGTCATAAGCGCCACGGAAAGTACCGTCTCCACCTAAAGCGACAATGCCGTCAATATTATTGGCACGGCAAACATCGGCAGCTTTTGCAATACCTTCTGAAGTTTTGAATTCGTCGCAACGTGCTGTATAAAGCATAGTGCCGCCGCGGTTAATTATATATGAAACGTCTCTTTCTGTCATATCAAACATTTCATTGTCAATAAGACCTTGATAACCGTTTCTTATACCAACTACTTTAAGTCCGTGATAAAGTCCGGTTCTGGTAACCGCACGAACCGCAGCATTCATACCGGGAGCGTCGCCGCCGGAAGTTAAAACGCCAATAGTTTTTATCTGTTTTTTCGCCATAGTAATCCCCCGTAAAAAGGTATTATTAATTAAAAATGCAAAAACCTGCTTTATAAAAAAACAAGCATTTGCATATTTAATTCGGCAACAGGGAGCATTAAAGCCCCCTGTTGCCTTGTTGTTAATTATTAGGCTTAAAATTAATACTTAGAACGAGCGGTGTAGCCGGTATGCAAAATATCGTGTGCACGGTGGCTACCGGGTTCGGTAAAGTATTCGTTGTAGATAGCAATAACGTCTTCGTTTTCGTGAGAAAGTCTAACAGGAAGCTGTTGGTCATCCTTGTAAAGACCTGCTGCACGGACAGCACGAAGATCAACAAAGTTACGAACGGAAGCGGGCTGGATAGGCTGACCACCGCCGTTTACGCAACCACCGGGACAAGCCATAATCTCAATAAAGTCAAAGCTCTTTTCACCGCTCTTAACCATATCAAGAAGCTTTTTAGCGTTAGAAAGACCGCTTGCAACAGCAACCTTGATTTCGGTACCGCCAAGATTGAAGGTAGCTTCCTTGATGCCTTCAACGCCACGAACTTCGTTAATTTCAATAGAGTCAAGCTTAACGCCGAGGAACTTGATAGCAGCAGTTCTGAGAGCCGCTTCCATAACGCCACCGGTAGCACCGAAAATGGTACCTGCGCCGCTGCCAAGACCGAAGGGCTTATCAAATTCTTCGTCGGGAAGAGCGTTGAACATAATGCCGCACTTCTTAATCATACGTGCGAGTTCACGAGTAGTGATAGAAGCATCAATATCAGCAAGACCTTCAACAGCAGTGTGGTCAAGACGTTCAGCTTCAAACTTCTTAGCTGTACAAGGCATAACGCTTACTACAAAGATATCTTTGGGATCAATGCCCATCTTTTCAGCATAGTAAGTCTTAGCAACAGCACCAAACATACCCTGAGGAGACTTACAGGTGGAAAGATTAGGAATCATTTCAGGATAATAATGTTCGCAGTACTTGATCCAACCGGGAGAGCAAGAAGTGATAAGAGGAAGATTTTCTTTCTTGGTGAATCTCTGGATAAATTCGGTTGCTTCTTCCATAATGGTAAGGTCTGCAGAGAAGTTGGTGTCAAATACACCGTCAAAGCCAAGACGTTTAAGAGCTGCAACCATCTTACCGGTAACGATGGTACCGATAGGAAGACCAAACTCTTCGCCAAGACCTACTCTTACAGCGGGAGCGGTCTGAACAACAACGTGCTTTGTAGGATCATTGAGAGCTGCAAATACCTTGTCGGTGTCATCTCTTTCGGTAAGAGCGCCGGTAGGACAAACGTTAATACATTGACCGCAGGATACGCAAGCAACGTCAGCAAGGTCTGCTTCGAAAGCACAACCAATGTGAGTTTTAAAGCCACGGTCGTTAGCACCGATAACAGCAACAGCTTGTTCCTTGGAGCAAACTGCGCTACAACGACGGCAAAGTATACACTTGTTATTATTTCTTACAAGGTGAGAAGCGGAAGTGTCACAAGCGTAATCATCACGAGCGCCATCAAACTTACCTTCGTTTTCTACACCGTATTCGTTACAAAGAGTCTGAAGCTCGCAGTTACCGGAACGTACGCAAGAGAGACACTTTCTGTCGTGGTTAGAGAGGATGAGTTCGAGAGTGGTTTTTCTTGCTTCTATAACAGCAGGAGAATTGGTAAATATTTCAGAACCGGGTCTGAGGTCGGTTACGGGATAAACGCAAGCTGCAACAAGGCTTCTTGCACCCTTAACTTCAACAACGCAGATACGGCAAGCACCGATAGCGTTAACATCCTTGAGCCAGCAAAGAGTAGGAATATAAATACCTACGTGACGGCAAGCTTCAAGAATAGTCATATTATTGGGAACGGAATATTCTTTACCGTTTATAATTAAATTCTTCATTTCCATTTTCCGTATCCTCCTATTTCTTGCTTATAGCGCCGAACTTACACAAATCAACGCAAGTTCCGCACTTGATACACTTGGCGGGGTCGATGGTGTGAGGCTGCTTAACAGTACCTTCAATAGCGTTAACAGGACACTTTCTTGCACAGAGGGTACAACCCTTACACTTGTCAGCATCGATAACGAAGGTGAGAAGGTCTTTACATACGCCTGCAGGACACTTCTTATCAACAACGTGTGCTATATACTCATCACGGAAGTGACGGAGAGTAG
>JAZSLS010000024.1:0-5880 GCA_045535465.1 Eubacteriales bacterium | reverse complement strand
CCCAATGCTTTTGACATTGGGCTTTAGCTCTTTATGGGGTGGATAACCGGATTTGAACCGACGACCCTCAGGGCCACAACCTGATACTCTAACCAACTGTGCTATATCCACCATATAAAATTGTAGCTTGTCGGCGGACTTGCCGCCCACAAAGCTGGCGTGCTTTGTGGGACTCGAACCCCCGACCCTCTGCTTAGAAGGCAGATGCTCTATCCGGCTGAGCTAAAAGCACATATTAAGCTTATACAAGCTGGAGCGGGTGACGGGAATCGAACCCGCACGGCCAGCTTGGAAGGCTGGAATTCTGCCATTGAACTACACCCGCAGGTATTCGGCAACAGATATAGTAACACATTATTGCCCGTTTGTCAAGGTTTATTTTGAATTTTAATTAAATTTACGGCTATACTATTTACGGTGATATTTTTATGCTTAACATCAGAACAGACTTAGCCGTAGAACGGCACGCCATAAGCGCCGAAAAGGGCGTTGACGACGGCATTATAATAACCGAGGAAGAGCTTTTTGGTTTATCTGTGACTAAGGCGGAAGTAACGGACGAAAAACGGGCGGAATGTAAAGAAGGCACTTACTACACCGTGGAAACAGGCAAGCTGTGGGTAACCGACTCTGACTACCGAAAGAACGCTAAGTGTGCCGTATGTGAAATTTTAAAACGCCTTTGCCCCGACATTGACCGCAAAACCGTGCTTGTTGTGGGACTTGGCAACCGAGAAGTGACCGCCGATGCCATAGGGCCAAAGGCGGTAGACGCTTTGGTTGTGACCCATCATATGAAAGCCCTTAACCCTGCCCTGTTTCAAGCCCTTGCTTTGGGGGATATGGCAGCTTTATGCCCTGCCGTATTAGGGCAAACAGGGATGGAAAGCGCTTTGATAATAAAAAGCGTTACGGAAAAGCTTAAGCCCGACCTTGTAATAGCAATAGACGCCTTGGCTGCGAGAAGCACAGAAAGGCTTGGGCGCACCTTGCAGCTTAGCAACAGCGGCATAGCACCCGGAAGCGGTATAAACAACCGCAGAGAAGAGCTTTCCAAGGCCGCTATAGGCTGCCCTGTAATTGCCATAGGAGTGCCTACGGTAGTGGATGCCTTTACTCTGTCGGCGTGTCTTACGGACAAAACGCCCGACGGTATGGAAAACTTTTTCGTTACCCCTAAGGAGGCAGACGTTATGATACGGGTGAACGCAAGGCTTGTAGCCGATGCAATAAATCTTGCCGTACACAAGAACGCCGACGGTGGCGAGGAATACGCCCCTCTGTAAGTGCATAAGCTTTAGGGGGAGGAATAATACTATGGAAACAAAAAAGCTTTGTGCATTGTTTTTAGCCGTCGTAAGCCTTTCGCTTGGAGTGATACCCGCTGCTGCAAAAAATGCCACTCCTGAATTTTGCGACTATATGGCACGGCTTGCCGTCGGCAGACTGTACGTTCCCTATTACGTCTTGGAAAGCAGTAGAGAAGAAAGCTGTGCGGAAGAAGAAACCACGGAAGAGTACCCGTGGCAAGAAGATACAGAAAGCGTTGAAAGTGCCAACACAGTGCCCGAAGGTATGATAGCGGTAGAAGCGGTAAACCTTAGCCGATACGAAGCGAATGAGACGCCGCCTATGCTGATAGTTAACGAAACCGCCTTTAAGGCGGAGCTTGCCCCCTTAGAAGCTCCCGGAGAAAAAGGCGCTGTGCTGATACTGCATACCCACGGCACAGAGGCGTATCTACCCGACGGAGCAGGTCATTACAGCCTTGATGAGGATTTTAGAACCGACGACGAAAGCGAAAGCGTAGTTGCCGTTGGCAAGGTGTTTGCAGACGTTTTGAGAAAAGCCGGTATAGAAGTATTTCACGACACCACTATGTACGATGCTGCCGATTTTGAAAACGCCTACGCCGCCTCCAGGGCAGGAGCGAGGGCTATGCTTAACAAGCATCCTCAGATACGCTACATAATAGACATACACCGTGATGCGGTAAGCAGAAACGACGCATACTGCAAAACCTTGTGCGAGGGAGTGGAAGCTCCCACGGCGCAGGTTATGCTTGTGGTAGGCACTAACGAAGCGGGTGCTGCGCATCCCTATTGGCGGGAGAATTTAGCTCTTGCGGGCAGCTACCAAAAGGCTTTGAACCGTTACCCCACCTTGGCACGTCCCGTTTATTTAAGAAGGGCAAGCTTTAACCAGCAGTTGTCCTCGGGGGCATTGCTTCTTGAGGTTGGCAGCGCTGCCAACACCATAAGCGAAGCAAAAAACGCCGCCGTTCTTGCGGCAAATGCCTTTGTTGAGGTTTACGGCAAATGAGTAGCCAAAGCCACCCGTTAAGCAAGCACGACAAGAAGCAGGGGCTGTAAAAAACTTTGGTTTTTTACAGCCCCTGCTTATTAAATTAAAAAGCCTTTTTCTGAAAACAGCCCGTTACTCTTCGGGGTCTTCTTCCTCTACCTTATAATGCTCTATACAAATACGGTTGCGAGGCTTTCCTGCCGGAAGAGCGCCGAAGCAAGTGCCCGAGGGATAAAGATTTGCAAAGAAGGACTTGGTCTTATCCGTTGGGAAAACGTAGCCATCGGGCAAATCCTTATAAATACAATCGCCGTCCAAAACGTAAACAAATGAGTCAAACTGTCTTTCGTTGTTAAGACGGAAGGACGCAAGTATAAGGTCCTTGGAGGGGCAATTGCAATCATCAAAGCAGATAGCCTGAGTTTTGGTGTCGTAAAGCACCTCAACGTGGCAATCGCACTTTTCAAGAGGCTGAGTGCCTGCGGCAAAAACGCCCGTCATAACAGCGTTGCCCGTAAAGGTCTTTTTGTCTGCGTCGTAATAGTAGATATCCTTATAGCAAGCGGCGGTTGCAAGCTTGCCCGATACGGAGCAATAGTTTGCACGAACCATACCGGTAGGCATATAAAACTCCTTCCGGTAGTCAACGCCTCTGTCCTTAAAGTCCTGATAAATAACGGTAAATACCCTGTCCCAAAGACTAAGTGCGGGGTTCCCCGTAAAGCCGCCAAGGCTCTTGTTGTTGTCATAGCCAAACCAAACCGCACCAACGTACTCGGGGGTGTAGGCAACAAAATATCTGTCACGGTCGTCGTTGGTAGAACCCGTTTTGCCTGCAACCTCTATATCAAAGGCATCGTCCAAGGTTACTCTTGTACCCGTTGCACCTGCCTGCCCTACAACGTTCATCATCATAGCGGTCATAGCGTAGGCACTGGATTCGCTTACGGCAACCTTGTGTACAGGGTCTTTTTTAAGAAGGATGCTGCCACGGCGGTCACGTATTTCGGTATACATACGTGCGTCGCTGGTTTTACCGTTGTTGGCTATCATACAATAGCCCTGTGCCATTTCCTTAACGGTTACACCGTAGGTAAAGCCACCCAGCGCAAGGGGCGCAAGCGCCACGTCGGAGTAAATTGCTCCGCCTATTTCCTCGCTTCGTATAATGCTTTCAAAGCCCAACGTATCCGTAAGGAAGCTGAAGCACTTTTCGGGAGTAAGCTTGTTAACAAGGTCTACGGGAACAGTGTTAAGAGATTTGATAACCGCAAAGTTTACGTCTATCGCACCGTAAAAACGGTTGGGGGTATTGGTAGGCCAATACTTGTTATCGTTTTTCATATAAGGAACGTCGTCCACGGCGGCGCCCATAGTGATAAGCCCCTCTTCTATTGCCAGGGTGTAAACTGACAAGGGCTTGATGGAAGAACCGCACTGACGGCGGCTTTGGGTGGCACGGTTAAAGCCTCTGCCATCCTTCTTTGCGCCTCTGCCGCCAACAACGCCCAAAACGTCGCCTGTTTTAGGGTCCATTATAACCATTGCCGCCTGAGGGATAACACCCTTGGTGGGAGCAACGGGCTCGTTTCCGAGATAAAGATACTCATTGCCCGTCTGTTCAAAAACGCTTTCCATAGCAGACTGAACCTTAGTGTCAACGGTAGTTATTATCTCAAGACCGCCGGAGTAAAGCAAACGGGATGCAGTGACCTTATCGTAGCCGTATTCCTCCATAAGGTCGTCCATTACCTCATCTATAAGAGCATCCACAAAATAGTCGTGAACGTTGGAAACGGCTTCCTCGGTTTCCTTCTCCGTATTAAGCTCAAGCTGAGCCTTATAGTAAAGGTCAAACTCCTCCTTGCTTATCTTGCCCTGATTATACATCTCCTCCAGAACAAGGTCTCGCCTTTCCTGATTGTGCACGGGATTACGTACAGGGTCATACTTGGTGGGAGACTTTGGTATAGCCGCAAGGGCGGCACACTCTATAACGGTAAGCTCTGAAAGCTCCTTGCCGAAATAGGTCTGAGCGGCGGTTTTTACACCGTAACAATTTTGGGACAGGAATATGGTGTTGAGATACATCTCCAATATCTCTTCCTTTGAATACTTTTGCGTTACGTTAATAGCACGCAGTATCTCCTGTACCTTACGCTGAATGGTAGCATCGTCATCGCCCGACACGTTTTTTATAAGCTGCTGAGTGATGGTGGAGCCGCCCGAGTTATCACCCGACGAGCTGAAAAAGTTTAGCACGGCGTTACCCGTTCTTCGGTAGTCTATACCGGGATGCTCCCAAAAACGCTTGTCCTCTATGGCAACGTAAGCGTTTATAAGGTCCTCGGGTATTTCGCTGTAATTTGCCCAAGAACGGTTTTCCGAACCTACCAAACGGTCCATTTCGGTTTCATCACCCGAGTCGTTTACGGATTTTATCGTGGTGTAAAGGCTGCTTTCAAACTGCAAATTTTCCAAGCCCGTGTAATTGGGGTCAACGTAGCTTTTAATGTACACCGCAAAGGCGGCAACCACCACTATTCCCGAAATAATGCCTACAAGCATTACGGTAAGAAGGCCGTTGAACAGCCAGGTAATTGCCTTGTAAAGAACGTAAAGTAAAACCTCTACGGGATAGGCAACGCCCATTTTTGCAACCTTTTTTACCGTTCCCGTATTGTTTTTTTCTTTCTTTTTGCCCTTTTTCTTCTCAGTCGGCTCTTCCTCGGCTTCCGTATTCTCTGCGGCTACCGCTTCGCTTTTAGCTTCATCCACCGTCGCCTCTTCCGAATCGGCAGGGTCGAAAACAAAGGTTTTGCCGTCGTTTACCAAAGCTTGGTCTTCCGCAGAAGCTTCATTATTTACCGAAGCTTCTTCGTTCTGAGCCGCTTCGTTTTTTTGTTCTAAGTTATCACTCATTAAAGATACCTCCTTAATCTGAGTTTACCCACGTTTTATATATTACTTGGTTCTTTGCTTAAGGGCAACGTTATCCTCGCCCATCAAAGAACGCAAGGTATCAAGCAAAGTGTTGTTTGGGTCAACGGTGCATCCCTTGGGACTGTACAGCTTCCCCGTTTGTTCATAATACACGCAAACTCTGCCTGCGCCGTGATATTTGTTTACCGCCTTAAGAGCGTCGTCAAGCTTGCTCTTATTTTCGGCAGTTACTTTTATATACAGATCCATAACCCTGCTGCTTGGAACGTACGCTCCGTCAAGTATCAGCTTAAGCTCGTCCTCGCCTTCGTCTCCGTAGGCTTCACGCACGCTTAGCTTACCCGTTACGGAAAGTATCGTACCCTCCGTGAGCAAAGCACCAAAGGCGTTTAGCTGTTTTGGAAAAACCACCAGCTCTATTTCGCCCATAGTGTCCTCAAGGCGCACAAACGCCATAACACCGCCGTTTTTGGTTCCCTTTTGAGCTTTTTCTCTTACCATACCCAAAAGACGTACGCTTTGGCCTTCCTTTACGGTGCCTTCGCTGAAGCGGCTGTAAAGCTCCGCAGTGCTAAGCACGCCCTCTGCCTTGGCTGCGGTGGCGTATTCACCCAAGGGATGCCCCGTAAGATA
>JAZSLS010000004.1:0-5780 GCA_045535465.1 Eubacteriales bacterium | reverse complement strand
AAGCTTAACGACGGCGTTATCCCCGAGGGCGACAGCGATGATACCAAGGGTCAGAACGTTGAAATTTGGAATGCAGCTCAGACTTCCGGTTACAACACCGTTATCTTTAAGCTTGAAAGCGCAACTGACGTTAAGAAGGTTAACGTTTATATGAACAACAGAACCTCTAACGCCAACACCGGCTATCCCGAAAAGATAGAGATTTACGTTGGTAATGACGAGGATATGGCTAATGCTACCTACTTTGGCGAAGCTACCACTACCGACCCCGAAGGCGCTGTAAGACTTTACAACGTAAGCGGCAACGTTAACGGTCAGTACGTATTTATCTACTTCACCGTTGGCGCAAAGTGGAGAATTACCCTTTCCGAGGTTGAAATTATGACTCTTGGCACTCCCGTTAATCAGGCTCCCAATGCAGATTATAAGGGCGAGGGTGACGATAACGGCACCACCGGCAGCTACTCCGAAGTAGGCGTTGAGTGGAATGAGTACCACACCGGTAAGCTTAACGACGGTACTATTGCAACCGACGCTTCCAACGCACAGACAGGCGTTTCTGTTGAATTTTTCAACGCAGGCTACGCTGTTGGCGTTAACAAGCTTTACTTTAGATTTGATTACGAAGTATACGTAAGCGAGGTTACCGCTTACTTTAACAACCGCAACAACAGCGCAAACCGTGGCTATCCTTCTCTCGTTAACGTTTACGTTGGCGACAGCGAAGACATTACCACCGCCACCCTTATCGGTGTAGCTACCACTACCGATGAAGGTTACGTTAGAGCATACAACGTTAAGGGCTATGCAAAGGGTACATACGTTATTTTTGAAATGACCATAAGCAACCCCGTTGCAGTTATCGCTCTTACCGAAGTTGAAATTATGGGCTTTGGTACTCCTGCAGCTCCTGAGCTTCCCAAGCTTGATGCTCCCGTTCTTTCCGGCAACCTCACCCAGATGGAAACCTTTGATGCTCCCGTTATCTCTTGGGAAGCAGTTGAAGGCGCTACCGCTTACGACGTTTACATTGACGGTATTCTTGTTGCTGAAGGTGTAACCGAAACCACCTACACACCCGATATGGAACCTGTTATAAACTACGGCAGCAACACCAGCTACACCAAGGTTCAGGTTGTTGCTAAGGGTGACGGCGTTGCTACCGATGACTCCGCCCTTTCCGACAGCTACAACTTCTTCTACGTTGCAAAGCCTCTTGACCTTAGAGGAAATGCAGTTACCTCCGCTGATATTCTTATCGACGTTGGTCACGGCGGCAGCCAGCCCGGTGCTTGCGGCGTTTACGCTGACGGCAGCGAAAGACAGGAAAAGGTTGATACCCTTAATATGGCTCTCAAGGTAGGCGAATACTTTGAAGCTCTTGGCTACACCGTAGCTTACACCAGAATTACCGATACTGACGTTGGTCTTATGGCACGTGCTGCTATGGCTAATGCCGGTGATTTCCGTGCATACATCTGCATACATCGTAACTCCTTCACCGATGCTCGTGCAAACGGTATTGAAACCCTTTACCTCACCGGCAACAACGAAAACAAGACATTTGCGCAGTTTATTCAGAACCAAATGATAGCTCTCGGCGGCTTTACCGACCGTGGTCTTAAGCCCAGAGACAATCTTGTTGTTCTTAACAACACTACCGCTAAGACTCCTCTTTGCCTTGTAGAGCTTGCATTTATCAGCAACGAAAACGACAACAATATGTTCGACGCAAAGTTTGATGATTTGGCTCTCGCTATCGTTAAGGGTACTATGGAATACCTTGGCGATGATCCCGCTACCGTAGGTAAGATTACAGTTGACGGCACCGATTACGAATATGACGGCGAAACCATCACCGTTGACTTTAACGTTACTATTGGTGATGAAGTAAGCTTTGACGTTGCATTTGAGCTTATAAGCAGACTTGGTATGACTGCTCTTAAAGGTTCTGCCGGCGAAGATAGCTTTAACGTTGATTTCGCCTTCGACAGCGAAACCTATGCAGCAAACGGTGAGTACACCATAAGCTACACTCCTTCCGAGGAAGGTACATACACCGTTTCCTTCAACTACACCGATAGCTTTGGTAACGACTACACCGTTCTTAACGTGAACATTATTGCAACCGAAATTACTTACACCCTTGGCGACCTTAACAATGACGGTGCTGTTGACAACCTTGACTCCGTTCTTATTCTTAAGTACGACGCAGGTCTTAATGAGCTTACCGAAACTCAGATGTTTGTAGGTGATGTTAACGGCGACGGCGTTGTTGACAACCTTGACTCTGCAAGAATTCTCAAGTACGATGCAGGTCTTTCCGAGACCCTCTAATTAGGGGATGTAAAAAAAGGCCGGATCGCAAGAAAAATTTTATAGACCTTTAAACTGGCAGTTAAGCGTGGCAAAAAGCCACGCTTAACTTTTTTCTATAATGTTTTCTTGCTATGAACGAACCTTCGGCTCACTGTACTTAGTACAGTTATCGCCTTGCTTCGTCCATTCCATCCTTTTTTTCCTATCCCCTAACACTCAAAAAAGGCCGGATCGCAAGAAAAATTTTATACACCTTTAAAGTGCCAGTTAAGCGTGGCAAAAAGCCACGCTTAACTTTTTATACAAGAAAAAGGTGCTGTAAAAACAAAGTTTTTACAGCACCTTTTTTACTTGTGTTTTAGTTTTTAAGGTTATTTGCAAAGGTTATAAGGTCTGCGGTGGAAAGCACGTTATCGCCCGACACGTCTGCGGCTGCGGCATATGCGCCCGTAAGCTGGGAGCGGGATTTAATGTGACTGCTAAGACCCAAGTAGTCGGAAGAGGTGGTTACACCATCGCCGTCTATGTCGCCATACACTACAATGGTAAGGCTGCTGGTTTTTCCGTTTATTGTGGTGGTAATAACGCATCCCGTGGAGGCTAAATTCCCTGCCAAAGCGCCGTTTTCGGTTTTGATGCTCATATCCTTGTCTTCAAACAAATCAATTACAGAAGCAGGATTCATAGCCCCCGCACTGAAGGAAAGATAACCGGAAACGGTATTTACGGTTACGCCGTTTGTATCAGCAGCATCCTTAAAGGTAAAGGGGTCTGCAAAAACAACAGGGCTTGTTATGGTTGCTATGGTTTTCTCCACACCAAAGCCGTCATAAAACTTAAGGGTGGTAGTAACATAGCCGTTTACTGCTGCTTCTGCACGGGCAGTAAACTGACCCTTTACTGCAGCGGTAAAGTTTGCAATTTCCGTATTGGAGTAGCTAAGATTATAGCTACCCGCAGAGTCGGTACAGCTAAGCTTGCTTATGCCGTAGCCGTTGCCAAGCTTGAAGCTTACGTTAGGGGTTTGGGCGGTTATATTAAGCTTTGTACCCGTGTAGGTGTAGTCCTTGCCGTCAACGGTGAGGGTCGCTTCGGAGTCAAAGCGTTTGCCCTGATAGGTCATACAACCCTCTGCCATAGCAAGTGCTATTTCGTCAAAGTAGTTATCAAAGGCGGTGTTGTCCTTTACCGTGTCAATAAAACCAAGCTCTACAAGTATGGTAGGAAGGTCGTCACGAGCGTTGTTGGTAACAACAAGGTTATCTCTGGGCTTAAGACCACGGTTTGTGAATATGTTAAGGGCAACAAACTTGTCCTGAACAGCCTGTGCAAAGGCTTTGTCTAAATTGTCGCCGGTTTCGTAAAGAGTTTCTACACCGCTTGCAGAATTGTTGTAAGAGTTACGGTGGATGCAGATGAATAAATCAAAATCGCCTGCGTTTGCCTTTGCGGCACGGCTCATAAGACCGTCGTCCACGTCCTTTATTCGGCAAAATGCTACGGTATAGCCCAGTTTCTCAAGAGTCTCACCCAACTTAAGGGACATATTGAGCGTATCATTCTTTTCCTGTCTGGTACCATAACACGCACCCGGCTGGCTGCCGCCGTGACCGGGGTCTATTATAATATCGGCAGAGGTTACACGGTTGCCTCTTAGGTCAAGAGGCTTTTCTACGTAAAAGAAGTTGTAGGAAGAAGAAAGAGCAGAGTCGGTATAGTTAACGCCGTCGCCCTTTGCCTTTATCTGTACCTTGGTGTAGCTGGTGTTGCCGTCGTAATCAACCACAGGCTTCATATCGGGAACGTAGCTTGTACCCGTTATTCCCTTGGTAACAAGAACGCCGTCTATGTACGCATCGTAAGAGGTAGCACCCTCTACTGCCTTCCACGTTATAACGGGAGGCTCGAAGGTTTCCATACGGCTAAGGTTGCCGGAAATTACGGGGGTTGCTAAGGTTTTAACACCCGTAGAGGAGCTTTCGCTCATTATTTGCACCTCAGAACAGGTTATTCTCCACTGAGAGCCGATGGTGAACTTTAAAATGACGTAAGAACCTGTAAGGTTGCCCGATGCACTGTAATTTCTTACAAAGCCCGTATCGGAAGTAGTTGCAGTACCCAAAAGAGAGGCGGCGGAAACGTCCTCGCTGTTGCCAACGTAAACCTCTATTTTTGTGGGATAGCCGCAGTTATCGTTATTATCACGGTCGTTCATATAAACGTTTACGGTCTTAACGTTTACTGCGCTTCCAAACTTAAAGTATATATTGGCAGTGCCTGCTCCCATACCTGCGTTCCAAAACTCAACGTTACTTCCCTTGCTGGTTTCGGAGTCGGCCGTGGGAATAACACCGTCCGTAAGCTTACCGCTGTGGTAGGCGGTCCAGCTTCCGATGGGGGTATCGCAATAGTTTCCTGAAGTACCGTTGTCGTCGCCCTCGCCTTTGTAGGTAGCGTCACCTGCGATGTTAGTCAAAGCTGCAGATACGCTTTGAGGGACAAAAGTTATAACGCTTAGACAAAGAATAAGGCTTAGCATTAACGCTGTAAGTCTTTTCATAGCAACCTCCTAAATACTAGAAATATATTCACATTTTACACGAAACGCGCCTTTAAGTCAACAGCATTTTTTAAGGTTTTGAATGAAAAATTTAAGTTTTAGTATTGCATTTGCATAGTTTTATGGTATAACAAGTAGTGTAAAATGTTTTGAAGGAAATTAGTATGTATAATTACGTTTTTTCGCAAATTTTTGGGTTTGTAACCCTTGCACTAATGGTGCTTAGTTATTTTTTTAAAAGCAAAAGCACCTATTTATTTTTACAGACAATGGGGCTTGTGAGTATGTTTTTCTCCTACCTTTTTGGAGCAAACTACTTTGCGATGATTACCCTCGCCGTAAGCCTTACAAGAACGCTGACCTTTTATCTTTACGAAAAGAATGATAAGGAAGCGCCCATAGCTTTCTCGTTTTTGTTTTCGGGTTTGGCTATTACCGCTTATGTGGCAGTAAATATTTTCATACTCAAAATAGCAAACCCTATAGATATCCTATATATGTCTGCGGTGGTAATGTACGCTTTCATCTTCCGCATAAGAAACATAAAGCTTGTTCGTTATACGGTGCTTGTTCCTCACGCTTTGGCAGTGCTTTATAATTTACTTTTGGGTGATATGCTTTTTGTTGCCGCATCTTACTTCTTTGAGCTGTTGGCAGATATTTATGCAATACTTAAATACAACAAAAAAGGAACCGCTGATTAAAGCGGTTCCTATCAGTCTGTAGACAAAGTCTACAGACTGATACAGAGCGAGAGAAACGAAGCTATTTTTCACGAAAAACGAGTGTCGGCGTAGTTACCTACGACAGCGAAGTTTTTCGTGAAAGTGCCCTGAATATAACAAAATACAACATTTCAACGTTAAAATACCTCCCGCTACATTACGAGAGGCATTTTGTG
>JAZSLS010000119.1:0-11982 GCA_045535465.1 Eubacteriales bacterium | reverse complement strand
TGAACGAAAAAATATATAAAATGCAGAAAATTCAGGGATGTTCTCCCTGAATTTTCTACTTTAGAGTAACTGTATTTTATTATTTTTCGTGCTCTGTGCCTTTGTCAGCGGTCTGAGGGCTCTCCGTTTTGGAGAGCCCCGTTTTTTAGTCCACGTATTTAATAACTACCTTGGCGGTTTTGTTGGTTGCAAGATATTCCGTACCGGAGGTAAGGTTCCATTCGGGAACGGTAAAATCGCTTGCAGAAACGGCGGCGCCGTCTTCTGCCTTATATGTGGCGGTAAAAACAACCGTACCTGCAGGAATAACAGCGGTGGAAGCAAAAACCACGCAAGCGCCCTTTACACCGTTTTTGTCATATTTTTCGTTAATTGCGTTGGTGGAAACGGTGGTGCCGAGCGAGCCTTTAACAAGCGTTAGCTTTTTGCTTGCGGAAACCACTATCTTACCGCTTACAACCTTGTCGGGAATAACGCCCGTTAGGGTGTAGGTGCCGTCGCCGTTGTTTTCAACGTACACGGTGTAAGCATTGTCGGAAAGCACTTCGTAAGCGGTGTTTGTGTTGCCGTTGCTTTGAGAATTGTCAACGGCAGAGCTTTCGTGAGAGAAGCTTTCGTCGGAGGAGCTGCCACTTGTGTCGGGTGCATCCTCTGCGCTGTCGTTTGTCTCTGAAGAGCATACGGACCCTTCCAACACGGGTGTTTCGTTTTCTTCGCTGCTTTCGCTGCTTTCGTCGGTGCTTACGATGGAGGAGGAAGCACCATCAGCCTTGGAGTTTTCATCTGCGTTAGTGCTCGTATCTTCACCGCCGCAAGCGGCAAAGGAAAGGCAAAGCGCCAGCGCAAGTATAATTACAAAAAACTTTTTCATAGTATCACCTTTTTATTCTATACCGTAAAGCATTTCGGAATAAGCGGGATAGGGCCAATCCTTGCGGTCGGTAAGAGTTTCAGCCATATCAACGGAAGCACGAAGAGCAGCCATAGCGGGAAGCACCGTGCTTTCGTAATACTCAGCCGCTGTTTGGTCCTTGCCTCTGGCCTCGGCGCCTTTTACTGCCATTTCAAGGGCGGCAGTGCCTTCGTGTATGTCACCCAAAAGCTCGCAAAGACGAGCCAAGGTGTTCTCTTCATAGCTTACGCAAAGGCCGGCACCGCACTGCTTTTTAGAAGCAAGGGCTGCGGTGAGCTTAAGAGTGTAGCCGCTGACTGCAGGCATAATGTCCTTTTTGACCATATCGAGCATAGTAAGGGCTTCTATATGAACTACGTTGCAATAGTTCTGTATCATTATATCGTAACGGGAACGCATTTCCGTCTCGGAAAATACTCTGTGCTTGCCAAACAATTCAATATTCTTGGGGTTAAGGTAAGAAAGCAAAGCCTTGGGAGTGGTGTTAAGGTTAAGCAGCCCGCGAACCTCGGTAGCTTCCTTTATCCACGAGTCATCATACCCATTGCCGTTAAAGATTATGCGCTTATGCTCCTTGATAGTACGTCTTATAAGGTCGTGAAGAGCCTCTTCAAAGTTTTCAGCCTGCTCAAGCTCTTCAGCAAAGCCGCAAAGTACGTCGGCAACTGCGGTATTAAGCACTATGTTAGGGCCCGCAACGGAAAGACTGCTGCCGGGCATTCTAAACTCAAACTTATTACCTGTAAAGGCAAAGGGGCTGGTTCTGTTTCTGTCAGTTGTGTCCTTTGCAAAACGGGGCAAAACGTGAACGCCAACCTTCATCTGCACCTTTTCTCTGGCATCGTAGTCCTCGTCACGTTCTATGCTGTCAAGCATTTCGCTTATATCGTCACCTAAAAACATAGAGATAATAGCGGGAGGAGCTTCACCCGCACCAAGGCGGTGGTCGTTACCTGCGGTGGCAACGGAAGCACGAAGCATATCCTGATGCAAGTCAACTGCCTTAATAACGGCACAAAGGAAAAGAAGGAACTGAGCGTTTTCGTGAGGGGTATCACCGGGCTCCAGCAAATTAACGCCGGTGTTGGTGGAAATAGACCAGTTGTTGTGCTTACCGCTGCCGTTAACGCCTGCAAAGGGCTTTTCGTGAAGCAGACAAACAAGGTCGTGCCTTGCGGCTATTTTCTTCATCATTTCCATAGTAAGCTGGTTGTGGTCTGTGGCTATATTGGTAGTTCCGAAAATGGGCGCAAGCTCGTGCTGAGCGGGAGCTGTTTCGTTATGACGGGTCTTAGCCAAAACGCCAAGACGCCACAGCTCGTGGTCAAGCTCCTTCATAAAAGCAACTACTCGGGTAGGAATAGTGCCAAAATAATGGTCGTCCAGTTCCTGACCCTTAGGAGGCTTTGCACCGAAAAGAGTGCGGCCTGTAAAACGCAGGTCTTCTCTTTTTTCGTATATCCTTCTGTCTATAAGAAAATATTCCTGTTCAGGGCCTACGGTAGTCTTTACGGAAGTAACGTCGGCGTTGCCGAAAAGACGGAGAACACGCAGGGTTTGCTTATTAATAGCCTCCATAGAACGGAGAAGCGGAGTCTTTTTATCCAAAGCCTCGCCGCCGTAAGAGCAGAAAGCGGTGGGAATACAAAGAGTACCGTCCTTTATAAAAGCAAAGGAGGTGGGGTCCCAAGCGGTGTAGCCTCTTGCTTCGAAGGTAGCACGAAGACCGCCGGAGGGCAGGGAGGAAGCATCAGGCTCACCTCTTACAAGCTCCTTGCCGGAAAAATCCATAATAACGCCGCCGTCACCGGAAGGGGTAATAAAGCTGTCGTGCTTTTCAGCGGTGATACCGGTCATAGGCTGAAACCAGTGGGTAAAGTGGGTAGCGCCTCTTTCCACAGCCCAGTCACGCATAGCAGCGGCAACAACGTCAGCAAGCTCTATATCAAGCCTTTTGCCTTCGCCTATTGCCTTTTTCATTGCGCGGTAAGTTTGCTCAGGCAGCCTTTGTTGCATAACCGCCTCACTAAAGACAAGCTCCCCAAACAGTTCAGGTACGTTTTTCATACTTTCTTACCTCGCTTTCAAAATTCCGCCGCAGCAAGCTTGCACGGCTAAAATACCGCATTTTACACACACTGGAAATTATACATCAAAAATACTTTTATGTCAATATTTTTTTGGTTGACAAAGAAGGGGGCACGGTTGTATAATTATTGTGTGCTATAATTATTTGAAGGGAATTTGTTTATGAAAGGTTTAAAAACACTTTGCTATATATTGGTTTTGGCCCTTGCTTTGTCTTCTTTGCCCGTTTCGGCGGTTTCGGTAACGGGCGGGGATTTTGTTTCTCGTCTTAGCTTTGCGGTGGATGACGATACCGTTCTTCGTGCTATTGTCCTTTTTAATGGCGATGCGGGCATTGACCTTCAGCAAAAGGGCAGGGCGGATACCGCTGCGGAGGCGGGTGAAAAGGTGCACAGCTTACAAAAAAGCCTCACGGCTGAGATAAAGGAGAGGTTTGGCGTAAGCCCTGTTTACAGCTACAGCGTTTTGCTTAACGGTATAGCCGTTGACGCAAGCTACGGCACTCTTAAAGCGATAGAAAAGCTGCAGGGGGTAAAGGGTGTTTATCTTGCAAACAGCTTTGCCTCTCCCAAGGCGGAAGAAGCACCCGCTGCAAGCACCGTTGGTGACCCCCTTGGTATGGGTACCGATCTTATGGAGGGCAATGGCGCAGGTGCGGTTATAGCCGTTCTTGATACCAGCTTTTATTTAAAGCACGAGGCTTTTGGGCAAACGGCAAACGTAAAGCAAACTCTTACCGCTCAGGATATACAAAACTTTAAGGACTCTCCCTTAGGCCTTAACGGCAACGGTCAGTACATAAGTGCAAAGGTTCCCTACGCTTTCGACTATGCCGATAACGATATGAACGTTGCCAACAGCGCAAGTCACGGTACTGCAGTGGCAAGCATTGCCCTTGGTGACAACGGTACAAGCTTCCACGGTGTGGCAAGAAACGCTCAGCTGCTTGCTATGAAGGTGTTTAGCGACTCCAGCGGAAACACTGACTCTTCCGTATACTTCTACGCTATTGAGGACGCATATACAATGGGGGCCGACGTTATTAATATGTCCTTTGGCGCTCAAAACGGCTTTACCTACGACTATGAATTAGAGGATCTTGTCTTTGGTAACGTGTATCAGAAAATGAAGGAAAGAGGCGTGTTTGTTATATGCGCCGCAGGTAACGAGTATTCCCAGGGCTATAAAAGCTATGCGTATAACCGTTACAGTGTTAAATACGGTGTTGACGGTGTTACCGCCGACTATGCAGATTACGGTGTTGTAGGCACTCCTTCCACCTATGCTGATAATATCTCCGTTGCGGCGGCAGAAAACGTAAAGCATTTTGCTTATGCCATTAAGGTTGGCAATACCGCCTTTGAGTATTTTGATAAGGCGGAGTCCTTGTATGAGCATTTTTACAGTAATTTTGCAGGCAGAGCCTTGGAGTATGTGGTGGTTCCGGGCTATGGCTCTACTGCCGATTACAGCAGTATAAATGCAAGAGGCAGAATAGCCGTAGTAAAAAGAGGCGGCATAACAGACAGCGAAAAGCTAAGTGCGGCGGCAAAGGCGGGAGCTATCGGTCTTATATGTGCCAACGACCGAGAGGGGTCTTTTTATCTAAGCTACAATACCTACACTATCCCTTCTGCCACAGTGAGTCAGGACGCTTACGAGGCTTTTGCAAAGGCAAGCAGTAAAACTCTTACTGTTTCTATGGGTGTTTTACCCGTTGCAAACTATATGGCGGGCACTATGTGTGATTTTTCCAGCTGGGGCGTTGCCCCCGATATGACGCTTAAGCCCAATATAACGGGCATAGGCGGCGGTGTTTTGTGTGCAGGCTCGACCAGCACAGAAGATTACACTCTTATGAGCGGTACCTCTATGGCGGCTCCTACCATAGCGGGCTTCTTTGCTTCGGCATTGATGGCAGTATCCTTTGGTAAAAATCTTAGCCGTACCGAGCGCTATGAAAAGGCGTATTCGCTTATATTCAGTACCGCAAGCACGCTTTCTTTTGAGGATGGTGTTCCTTATTCTCCTCGCAGACAGGGTGTTGGTATGCCCGTTTGCTCAGGCCTCGGCAGCACAGTAGCCTTTAAAAATCCCATAGTTCAGTTAGGGGATGACCCTTCCAAAAAGGGCGTGTATACAATAAACGCAAGGCTTTTGGGTCTTTATTCGGATATGGAAACAGCCACCCTTACCTTTGAGGGTGCAGACGTTATTACCGATAATTTTGTGTATGACAGTGCCCTTGGCGCTACCTATAATACGCTTACGCCCTACCGTCTTAATGCTACGGTAAAGGCTGATAAAGCAAGCTATGCAGTGAGCGCAAGCGGTAATACCTCGGTTAAGCTTACCATCACCCTTTCCGAGCAGGATAAGCAGTACCTTTCTGCCGCAGATAACGGTGCTTTTGTGGAAGGCTACGCCTACTTTACGTACACCGCAGGCGGGGACGTACACAGAATAAAGCTTACCTTCCTTGGCTTTTACGGTGATTGGATGGCTGCGCCTGCCTTTGAAAGCTACGACTGGGGCGAGGTTATAGACCAAATGGTTTGGATGATGGAGACAAAAGAGCCTATCTCCGGCAAGACCTATGCCGAGCTTGGCTACACAGTTTATAACTTTCTTGATACAAACCTAGGCTTTAACGAGGCGTATTTTACCGACGCTAACGGTGAGGACTTTGCTTTTCTTGGCGACAACCTTTACAAAAACGTGTACTTTGATAAGGAACGGATGGCGTTTTCGACTGCCGCTGCAAACGGCAGCCACATAGCGGAAAAGATAACCTTCTATCCCTCCCTGCTTCGTAACCTTTCCCATATAATAATGACAGTGTCCAACGCCGATACGGGCGAGGTTTACTATGTGGACGATACCGCTTATTCCATTAAGGACTTTTTCAATACACAAACAAATGAGTTTGACGAGGGTACTTATTTCCAGTGGGACGGCACAGCTAAAAACGGTAAGTACGTACCCGACGGCACAAAGATAAAAATAACCTTTGAAACACAGCTGGCGGTAGAGGGAGCACCCTTAAAAACCGAGCGTGAGTATATTCTCCGTGTGGATAACCAAGCACCCGGGATAAGCTATTCTTGGAACGCTGCAACTAAAAAGCTTACGGTTTCCGCTGCGGATGCTGGGCATATATCCAACGTTTTTGTGTTTGTGGGTGACTATGATAGGTATATTGTGGACGAGGCAGTTACTACAGCCAAGGCGGGAGAAACGTACACCGTTACCTACGACCTTTCGGGTGCAAGCTTTGGTGCTTACAACAGCTTTTCCGTTGAGGTTCAGGACTATGCTACTAACTATACAACTATTGATATTCCTCTCGGTGAAGATTCTACCAATATAGAGCTTCTTACGGGCGACGTAAACTTTGACGGCTCCGTGGACAATCTTGACGCTGTTTCGGTGCTTAAATACGACACCGGTACAATGGAGCTTAACGATGAACAGCTCCAAGTGGGCGACGCTAACCACGACAGTATGGTGGACAACCTTGACGCAACCTTAATACTCAAGTACGATGCAGGGCTTATAAACGGTTTTTAATGAAAAAGCTCAACTTCATTGATGAAGCTGAGCTTTTTTTCATTTTATCTTATTTGACCTAAGCCTTCGATGATGTACTTATGTGTAGTAAGTTCATCGGGACCCATAGGGCCTCTGGCGTGGAATTTTTGGGTGGATATGCCTATCTCTGCGCCAAAGCCAAACTCCTCGCCGTCGGTAAAACGGGTTGAAACGTTAACGTAAACAGCCGCTGCATCAACTGCCGCAGTAAAGGCCTCCGCCATAGCGGTGCTTGACGTAACTATACATTCGCTGTGCTTGGTGTTGTGGGCGTTGATATGGTCTATTGCCTCTTTAACCCCGTCAACTATCTTAACGGACATAATGTAATCGTTGTATTCGGTATAAAAATCCTCATCAGTTGCGGGGATAATGTCTTCAAGTATCTCCATAGTTTCGGGGCAGCCTCTGTACTCAACGTTGGGAATGCGCTCCTTTAAAAGAGGAAGAAAGGCAGCGGCTATCTCACGGTCAACCAAAAGGCTTTCCATAGCGTTACAAACGGAAGGGCGTTGCATTTTTGCATTCTCCACAATAGACAGCGCCATATCCATATCGGCGCTTTTTTCCACGTAAACGTGGCAGTTGCCTGCACCCGTTTCAATAACGGGAACGGTAGCGTTATCCACCACAGCACGGATAAGAGAACGGCCTCCTCTGGGGATAAGCAGGTCAACTATACCGTTCATAGTCATAAGGCGGTTGCTGCTTTCTCTGGTGGTATCCTCCACTATTTGCACGCAATCGGCAGGAAGCCCTGCTTCGGCAAGAGCAGTCTTAACGGAAGCTACTATTGCGGTGCTGGAGTGAACAGCCTCCTTACCGCCTCGGAGAACACAGGTATTACCTGACTTTATGCAAATGGCTGCCGCATCGGCAGAAACGTTGGGGCGTGCTTCAAAGATAATGGCAATAAGCCCGATAGGCACCCTTACACGGCGTATACGCATCCCGTTGGGGCGGTTCCATACAGTGCCTCCGCCAAGAGGGTCGGGAAGCGCCGCAACCTTGCGTAGTGATGCTGCCATAGCCTTTATTCTGCTTTCGTTAAGGGTAAGCCTGTCTACAAGAGAAGCTCTCATACCATTATCAGCCGCATTTTTAAGGTCTACGGCGTTGGCGGCAAGTATACTATCCATATCACGCTCCAAAGCATCCGCCATAAGAGCTATAGCCTTGTTTCTTATTTCGCCGTGGGACGTTGCAAGAATAGGTGCGGCGTTCTTTGCCGCAGTGCATTTTTCCATCAATATATCTGCCATAATCAAACCTCCGGTGCATCAAACAGCGTACCTTCAAAGTCGCCTGCTGTTATATTGTAAAGTATATCGGGGTCAGCGCCGTTGGCAATAACCATAGGTATGCCGTATTCGGTACACTGCTTTGCGGCAATAAGCTTTGCCGCCATACCGCCCGTACCTCGTTCAGTGCCTGCGCCGCCTGCCTTCTCCATAATTTCAGGTGTTATGTTTTTCACGTAAGAAATAAGCTTTGCGTTGGGGTTAGTCTTTGGGTTATCATCGTAAAAACCGTCTATATCCGTAAGGTTTATAACAAGGTCTGCTTCGCAAAGCATAGCAACCACAGCAGAAAGAATATCGTTGCCGCCATACTTAATACCTTCGGAGGAAACAGAGTCGTTTTCGTTAATAACGGGGATACAGCCAAGCTCAATAAGCACCCTAAGGGTGTTCCTTGCGTGTTCGTTCCTCTGCATATCATCCGTAACGTCCTTGGTAAGCAAAAGCTGACCTACGGTGTGACCGTAATCCGCAAAAAGGCGGTTGTACATATCCATCAGCTCGCACTGACCAACGGACGCCGCCGCCTGCTTTTGCTCAAGGCTTAGGTTGGAGCGTCTAAGTCCTATTTTGCCAAGACCGCAGCTTATGGCCCCGGAAGAAACCAGCACTATGTGCTTGCCGCTGTTTTGCAAATCGGAAAGGCACTTAACAAGCTGCTCCACTCTTCTTATGTTTATGTACCCCGATTGATGAGTAAGAGTGGAGGAGCCAACCTTTACCACTATAATATTTGCATCAGTAATTTTTTTTAAATTCATATTTTTTACCGCTTTTCTCAAAAATCTCTTTACCTTTTGAAATAATTATACTATAATGTACTTGTATTTGTCAATTGATTTAAAAAGGAATGTAGTAAATGTTCGGTAAACGTATAATTCTCGCCAGTCAATCTCCTCGCAGGAGAGAGCTTTTACAAAGCTTTGGCTTTGATTTTGAGGCGGTAAGCTCCGGTGCAGACGAAAGCGGTACAGAGGGGATGAAGCCTGACGAAGCTGTAATGACTCTTGCGCTTCGCAAGGCAAAATGGGTAAAAGAACGCAGGGAAGAGGACGGTGCGGTTATCCTTGCGGCGGATACCTTGGTTGCCCTTGAAGGCAAGCTGTTAGGCAAGCCTGTCGACAAGGAGGATGCCTTTCGTATGCTAAAGGCGCTTTCGGGTACGGCGCACGAGGTTTATACGGGCGTTGCCATTCTCTGCGGAGATAGGGAGATAGTTCACGCTGAATGCACCAAGGTTTATTTCAGACCCATAGACGATGAAGAGATAAGGGCGTATATCGCCACGGGTGAGCCTATGGATAAGGCGGGTGCCTACGGCATACAGGAAAAGGGCGGTATTTTTGTTCGACGTATAGAGGGTGACTACCTTAACGTTTTGGGGCTTCCTATGTGCAAAACCTATGAGCTGTTGCGTAGCCTTTAAACTGCGCTTTGCTATAAATAAAAATGGAAAGGACGACTTTTATGAGAAAAAAGCTTAGTATGTTTCTCAGCTTGCTGTTAGCCCTTGTGCTGGCAGTAAGTCCTGCAACCGTTTCCGCCGTTTATCTTACGGGCGACACTGTTGCAGACTACACCGTTATACACGGTGAAACCCATACCCTTGCCGAAGGGCTTGTGTATAACCAGTTTACTTTTAACGACGCTACGGGCAGAGAGCAGGTTTGCTTTACTATGGAGTTTGACCCCAAGACCAGCCCCTTCCGTTCCTACGTTTACCACTCTCAGGCAAGTCACGGTTATACCATAGTTGATGACGTTGTAAACGCTCAGAGGGAAGGCCTTGAGGTTTACGCCGCTATTAACGGTGACTTTTTCTCTATGGATAACGCCGACTACGGCACTCCTATCGGCGGTTACATTTCCAACGGTAAGATGACCGTTGCAAACGTTGGCAGCGACCAAAACTATCTTGTTATAGGCCCTGACGGCGCTGCAGATGTTGTAAGAAGCTGCCCCGGCTACGTTCTAATGATAGACGGTGTTAATATGACAAGCAGCTTCAGAGCTATTAACAGACGTGTAAGCACTGCTTCCGCTGACCAAATTTATTACTTTGACAGCGATATAGGCACCCAAAGCCCTATTTCCGTTGCCACTGACTGCACCGAGCTTGTTTGTGATATCACCGAGGGTACTCTCTCTATCGGTGACACCATTAAGGGCACCGTAAGCGCTATTAATAACAAGGGTGGCAGCTCCTTTACCGAAAACCAGTTTGTTCTTTACCTTGGCAAAAATCTTGATGCAAGCGGTGTTGCCGTTGGCGACGAGATAAGCATAGCAATCGACGAAAACATTCAGGCTTCCAAGGAAATAATGCGTAACGCTAAGCACGCTATCTATGCTCGTTACGTTCTTGTTCAGGACGGTGTTGACCGTTACGCTCAGGGCGAGTATAAGACCGATGACCCTGCAGCTATGGATAACCTTTACGCTCAGCGTTGTCTTGTCGGTATCAAGGCAGACGGCAGTATGGTTTATATGGTATGCGACGGCAGACGTCTAACCGAAGGCGGCCCCAACGGTATGCCCTTTGCTCAGCTTGTTGAAATGATGACCGAGCTTGGCTGTACCGACGTTATCAACTTTGACGGCGGCGGCTCTACCGCAGTTATCATAAGCGAAGGCGACGGTAAGTTTAACCACGAGTTTATTGGCGAACGTGGCGACGGTACGGGCAGAAAGGTTGCAAACTCTATTCTTATAGTTCGTGACCCCAATGCAGACCCCGAAACTCCGGCAACCTACGGTGATATTGAAGACACCGCAAATACCGAGCTTAGAAACGTAGCTCTCAACAAGACCTATACCGTAGCACAGTGCGGTATAATGACTCCTAAGTACAGCTCCTCCGTTCTTGGTGACGACTTTAACGTAAAGATGACCAACGGCAGATATCGCACCGCCGAAGCTGACGTGGAAAGACATTCTGCTGTGTTCCTTGGCACAAGCGCACAGGTTAACTACGTTATTGACCTTGCCAAACAGCAAAACGACCTTCGTAACCTTACCATAAAGAACGTTGTACAAAGCGGCACAAATAACTTTAACGCAAACAACGTTATAATCTACGGCTCTGACGATGGTATGAACTGGTCAAAGAGCTATGCATTTGAAACCGAAAAGGTTAATATGGGCATAAACGGCGCTAAGGACTTTGTTTTCAAGTTTAAGGAAGCACAGTCTGCAAGATACATCAAGCTTATCGTAGCTACCACCGGCTCCTCTATGCGTTTTGACGAGATAGAGGTTTACGGTATGGTAGACGTAAACGAGCCTAAGGAAGAGCTTCTTCCCGAGGACCCCAATACTCTTCCTGCAGAAGTTCCCTCCGAGGATTGCGTAAACGTTGCCCTTGGCAAGGACTACACCTTCACCTGCAACGGTCAGGAAATAGCAGCACACGATGCTTCTACCGAGCCCAGATATTACAATGCAGGCACTAAGGAAACCGACCCCGGTAAGCTTACCAACGGCAAGCTTGGCACGGCAGGCAGCTTCTCCGACGGTGCAACCCTTGCGGTTCGTGCAGGTGCAGACAGCCTTATGGAGGTAATAATTGACCTTGGTGAGGTTGTAGAGGATATTGAGTTTGTTCAAATACTTAATATGATAGACAACGGCGCAAGCTTTGGTCACGTTGCTACCGCTACCGCAAGCTTCAGTACAGACGGTATTACCTACGTAGACGGCAGTGCCAGGGAAGCTCTTTCCGTTAAGACCAATACCCAGTATTACAGCCTTACTCTCCAGATGAGAGAGCTTATGACGGCAAGATACGTAAAGGTAAGCTTTAACTGCTCCAAGTTCCTTATAGGTCTTGGTGAGGTTACCGTTCTTACCGCTGCACCCGAACCTACCTACACTCTCGGTGACGTAAATGCCGACGATATTATAGATAACCTTGACGCTGTTAAGGTTCTTAAGTACGATGCAGGCATTGTTGACCTTACAGAAATCGAAGCTCTCGCAGGTGACGTTAACGAGGACGGCATTGTAGATAACCTTGATGCGGCTAAGATACTCAAATACGATGCAGGTTTGATAGACAGTCTGTAACTAAGGACGTAAAATCAACAATAA
>JAZSLS010000152.1:0-12115 GCA_045535465.1 Eubacteriales bacterium | reverse complement strand
TGTGCTGTCCGTACAATTTGTGGCACAACAAACGTTTTACAGCCCCTTAAAATTTATAAATTCAAAAAGTCTTTTCTGTAGTTAACTCCAAAAAATTCCGCAAGTCGTACCAGTTCTTCGTCCTTGATGGTGTTGATACGGGGAAGATGTGCGGTAAGCATATAAATCTGCGCCGCTTTTTCCACGGTTTCTATAAGCCCAAAGGTTTCGTCCATTGTCCTGCCTGCACCGTATATACCGTGCATTCCCCAAACCACGATACGAAACTCCTTCATTTTGTTTGCCGTTGCTTCGCCTATTTCGGTCGTGCCGCAAAGCATCCAGGGAAGCACGCCAACCCCATCGGGAAACACCACTATGCACTCGGTACACATCTCCCAAAGTGTGTGGGTAAGCTTCTTTTCGTTTAACTCGTGTACGTAGTTCATCGCCAGCGTGTGCGTTGGGTGGCAATGCATTACAATGCGGTTTTCGGCGTCAACGGACAGTCGCGCTATGTGGCTCATAAGATGGGCAGGCAGCTCGCTTGTGAATTTTCCGCCGTCGGCATAGCCCCAAAGAAGCTCGGCGGTTTTGCCGTCTTTACCGATGCGAATAATGCCAAGGTTGTTTTCGGGGTCGTCCTTTACGTTTTTAAAATACTTGCCCGTACCCGTAACCACGAATATCCTGCCAACAAGGGCTGATGCATCAAAGCCGAGGGTGATCTCTCTTATTACCTTATTAAGGTCAAGGTATTTTGCCACCTCGTTGGCGTTCAGCATATAGCTTATATTGCCGCCGTTGCGCTCGTCCCAACCTAATCGGTACATATTGGCGCAGGTGTTTCTCATTTCCTCCATAAATGGAGCGTTAATTACGTTCTTCATCTTTGCAAAAGCACCTCGTTTTCGTATTTCTTTACTTCCTCAAAATAGTTGGCGGCCACACCCTCACGCACCAGAAACTCGTTCCATACGTCACCCAAGGGCATGGTTTTCATCTCTTCCTGCAGATACAAAATTTCGGTGAAATTGCTGTCGCTTTGAAGCTTTTTTAGCTTGTCATCGGGCTGTAGAAGCGCAAACAACAGTGCTTTTTGCACACTCCTTACACCCGTTACCCAAGCGGCTATACGGTTAATGGAAGCGTCAAAATAATCGGTGGCAATAAACACCCTGTCAAGTGCGTTGTTTCTCACTATCTCCTTGGCAATCTCCTTCGTTTCGTCGTCAAGTATTACCACGTGGTCGCTGTCCCAACGCACCGCACGGGTTATATGCAGGGCAAGTTTGTCATGAAACAGCAATAGGGAAGATATCTTGTCGCTTACCGCCTCGGTAGGGTGGTAATGCCCGTTATCCATAAGGGGCGTTATGCCCTTGTAATCGGAATACGCAAGGCAAAACTCCGCCGAGCCAACGGTGTAGCTTTCAAGCCCTATCCCAAACACCTTGCTTTCCAGCGTTACATAAACCTTTGTCTTGTCGTAAGGCGTATCAAGTATCTCGTCAAGGCTTGCCTTAAAACGCGCTCTGGGCGCAAGCCTGTCTGCAGGTATGTCCTTGTATCCGTCGGGAATCCAAATATTCATAACGCAAGGAATACCCGTCTCATCGGAAAAATACTCTGCAATCTTCAAACACGCCCTTACGTGGTCTATCCAATAACGCCTTACTGCTTCGTCCGGCGATGATAGCGTAAGATTGTCCTTTACCATAGGGTGAGAAAACAAAGTAGGGTTAAAGTCAATGCCCATATTGCGTGCTTTTGCAAACTCAACCCACTTTTTGAAATGCCCGGGCTTTAGCTTATCTCTGCCTATATACTCTCCGTCCTCAAAAATCGCATAGGATGCGTGCAGATTAAGCTTTTTCTTGCCTGGCATAAGGGAAAAAGCCTTGTCGTAATCAGCCATAAGCTCTTCGGGTGTAGTGGCTTTGCCGGGATAGTTACCCGTTGCCTGAATACCTCCGGATAAGCTTTCGCGGCTGTCAAAGCCAACAACGTCATCACCTTGCCAACAATGAACGGAAACGCAAATCTTGCTCAGCGCATTAAGCGCTTCTTCCGTGTCAATTCCATAGTTTTTATAAAGCTCCATTGCTTCGGAATATCTGCTCATCAGTTAAACTCCTTTATCTCAAACGTGCTTTTTATTATCTCTCTTGCATCTGTAAGTGATAGCCCGCGGTCACGCATTACCTGTGACAACAGGTTGCCTGCGGCGGTACCCTCCCTTACTCCCACCAATACTTTTTTGCCTGTGTAAATGGCGGTAAGTTTGTTAAGATAGCCGTCCTTACTGCCCCCGCCCACGATGTGTATTTCATTTATCTTCTTGTTGCTTATCAGTTCAATCTCCTCTACTGCCGCTTTATAGGAATACGCTATCGAGTGATAAACTGAGGAAAGCAGGTCACCAAGCGGAAGCGACGGTTTGCCCAAGTATTCACGTACAGCCTTTATCATGCTGTCGGGCGCGTTAAAGCTTTGGTCGTTGGGGTCTATACGCTCAGTAAAATCGCTTGCCATTGCAAGAGCCATCATTTCATCGTAGGAAAGCTCTTTGTTAATATCGCGCCTTATGCCTTGGAATAGCCACATTCCCATAATGTTTTTAAGAAACCTGAATCGATATTCTATACCGCCCTCGTTGGTGAAATTCGCCGTGAGCGCTTCATCAGACAGTACAGGCACCATATTTTCCGTGCCGATAAGGCTCCAGGTGCCGGAGGATATATATACGCAGCTATCGTCAACGGGGCAGCAGGCAACTGCGCTTGCCGTATCGTGCGAGGGACATAAGACCACCATGGCGTTAAAACCAAGCTCTCGTGCTACCTCGTCCGTAAAAGCTCCCACAACGTCACCCGGTAACGATAAAGGTGCAAATAGCTCGTTAGACAGCTCAAGCTTTCGTATGATGTCTTCGTCCCAGCTCTTGCTTTTAGCGTTCACAAGGTTTGTAGTAGTGGCGTTGGTATATTCGTTTTTTATAACCCCCGTCAACTTGAAGGAAAGATAGTCGGGCATCATCAAAAAGTATCTTGCTTTTTCAAGCTTGCCGCTTTGCTTGTCACACCATAGCTGATACAAGGTATTGAAATTCTGCTTTTGTATCCCCGTAATTCGGTAAAGCTCCTTTTGCGGAAGAATATCTGCCACCGCTTTTGCACTTGTATCCGTGCGCCCGTCTCGGTAGCAAACACAGGGTAATATCTCCTTTTTATCCACGTCAAGCAACACGTAATCCACACCCCAAGTGTCTATTGCTACGGTCTTGGGGAGCTTTCCAAGCCTTGCACATTCCGCAAGGCCTGCCTTAACGTTGCAAAACAGGGATTCTATATCCCAAGTAAGCATCCCATCTATATCCTTTATCTCGTTCTCAAAACGGTATATCTCTTCAAGCATCAGCTTGCCGTTGTCTATATGCCCCAAAATATGCCTTCCCGAGGAGGCACCGATATCCACGGCTAAATAATAAGTCACTATCCGTATCCCTCCAAATACTTTACTACTGTTTATAATTGTAAAATAAAAGCATACCGTTTGTCAAGCTTGCAAAAAAATGCAGATATTTTATTCGGTATTTTCTTTAGCAGTTTTGCACAGTTAAGAGTTATCTTTTTTTGACAAGCAGGCGTTTTCCTTTTTGAATAGACACAATAGCCGTATGTCCCGGCAAAACCTCATTGCTTCTGCCGTACTGGTATTCGCAACAAATCTCGGCTTCATTTAGCGGATACTTTAATTCGTTAATGGCAAAGCCTTGAGCACAGCCGGACTTTGATCGGCTTCGCCTCGACTATCGTATTCTCTTTGTTACATTTGCTAAATTAAGTGCGTTTAGAGAATATTATTTTATATCATATTGACAAAATCGTCGTAAAGTGGTAAACTTCTAAAATGTAAAATGGATTTTTTAAGGGGGATATGTTATGAAAAAAACTATATCAGGCATCGCTTTGTTTATGTGTTTAATAATGCTTTTGCCAACGTTTCCCGTTTTTGCGGTTAACGTAAACACTGCCCCAAAAGCATACGCTTTTATCGAAAGGGAAGAAACACCTTCTTCTTATTCCTACAACGGTTATAAGACATATCTTTTGTCGGACTCCACGATGAAGTGGACTGTACCTAACACTACTGAAGGCGGTACGAACTGTACTGCTGTTCAGGGTATGAACACCGGTACTACTTACTGCTACGTCGCAAAGCGTAACAGCGATGACACCTATTGTGATATTACCCGTATCAATATGAATACAGGCGCAAAAACTGTTATGGACTATTATTCAAGCACTTCTGCAACAAGCTCCAGTGGCTGTAACAGCCTTGGTCACGCTAACGAACTATGCGTTGTCGGAATAAACGGTGTAAACTATATGTACGTTGCAACTATGCAAACGGGCACCGCTATTACACGTCTGAAAATAGACGGTACTAAGCTTATGCTTACCGGTTACTTCAAGCTGGTTTATACAGATGGCACGTCGGTTAGTACCAGTGCTATTGCCCATATAAAAAAGAGTGGCGGATATTGCTACTTCCTTATAAAGAGAGGCGTCACGTTTTATTATTGTAAAATAGCCGAAACCGATGCGGGCGGTACTGCATCCAACCCCAAAAGCGTAACCATTTATAAGATGTTCACTATCGATTTAAGAAATGCAGTGTTTGCAAAAAGCAATTCCTCCGCAGGTACCTACAATGTAGATGAATGGACCCATCAAGGTGTTGGCTATAACTGGACAGAAAAGGTCATTTACGTTCCTATGTGGGATGATACTGCAGGGAACCGCAACGTCGTTATCACATACAACGTAAGCGACATAGACACTATGCTCACCGCTACTGCGGACGTTTCCAAAATCCTTTACCCGACCAAGACCTCGTTTATGCTTCAGGATACGGCTGTATCAAGCTTTGAGATTGAATCTGTAGGCTTCCGCACGGAACAAGGCTCTACGGGTGACCTTAAGATGTACTTCAATATCAACTGCAGTACTGCATCCAAAGAGGGTGTTTTTTCCTGTAACTACACTACCGGCAGCGGTGATTTTACCCCTGTTACCGACGGCAGAACCCTTTGGACTACCAAGTACAACGCCAACGGCGGCACGGGCTCTACAAGCACCACATATCACGTTTACAACATAAGCACAAAGCTTAGGGCAAATGGATTTACACGTACTGGATACACCTTTGCAGGTTGGTATCTTACACGTAAATCCGACGGTAAGTGGCTTTACTTTGATAAAGACGGTGTTGCAAGATGGTATCTTAAAGGAAGCCAACCTGCCACTTCTGTTTTAGCACTTTATGAAAATCAACGTACCGTATCTCAGCTTTCCGCTGTCAACGGAGACACCGTAACCTGCTATGCACAGTGGACTCCCAACTCCACAGGCACCAAAAGCTATTACATTCAGTATGACGCTAACGGCGGCACGGGCACTATGGCTGATACCAAGATAGTATACGGCACTTCTACCTATATTTCCAAAAATACCTTCACAAAAACAGGATATACCTTCACAGGCTGGAATGTTTACAGCCGTGCTAACGCTCTGTGGGCATATAAGAACATAAGCGATTGTAGCAATAAATGGCTTGCGGTTAATGCCGACACTACGGGTTATATGCGTAAGACCTATCCCGATGGCACTCCGTTATCAGCGACTACCAGCGTTGACTGTGATATATTAACCTTTTACGCCTCCTGGACCAGAATAGCAAACGGGGTTTACCCAAGCACAATAGAGCAAGGCAAGGACTTTACTCTGGCAGGCAAAATAGAAAGTGATACGGATTTGTACAGCGCGACTGTCTGTGTAAAAAACAGCGCAGGCACGGTAGTTGCAAGCAATAAAGCAAATCCTTATACCGAAACTTACGACATTTCTTCTGCTAACGCGGCAATTAACTTTGGCTCCTTGGCGGTAGGTGCATACACGCTGGAAGTTCTTATCGAAACGCTGGACACCACAATCCCCACACAGCACACCTTGCTTAGCTCTGCTTTTGAAGTAATAGACCCTGCAAAGCTTGAGCTTACCGAGACGGCTATTGCAACGGGACTATACACGTTGGGTGATGCGTACTTCCAAGGATTTAACGAAAAGATAACAGGTGCAGAGCTAAAAGAACTGTTCAAATACGAAATAAGCATTGTTGACGTTAATGGCAACACCGTTGCTGATACAGGTGTTATAGGTACAGGCTACGTTATAAGTTGTGCAGGCGAAAGCAGGACTGCGGTTTTGACTTTGGATATCAACTGTGATGCTGTAATTTCATCGGCTGACCTTATTACACTTAACAGTGCTATCAAGCAGACAACAACACTTAAGTCCTACTGCGCTATAGCGGCTGATGCCGACAACAACGGAACACTATCAGCTGCAGATGCAATAACCTTGAAAAAGCATTTGGCAAACTAAGCTATTGTTTGTCAAAATAAATATCAGACTCAATGGAGGTGCTTTGAATGATATTAGCACCGTTTGATTCCTGTCCGTTAAGCACTTTAACTTTGAATTTCTCTTCTACAATACTATACAGAAAAGCCCCAAAACCTAAAATGGCTTTGGGGCGAAGCTTCACATGATGAATAGCGTAAGCATTTCATTTTTATTGTAGAGAGGTGAAAAGAAGAAAAATCACCAATAATTTGAAGACTTGAATTGTTAGTTGACCGAGGTATTTCATAATCCCACTCTTTTTCGAGATTCTTCTTTGGCTTATTTATGCCCTAAATAATCCCAAACGGCAATTTTGACACCGATTTTCTACCCATTATTTCATTTATCAAAATTTTTGTTGCAGAAAAAGTTGCAAAATCGTTTGTGGAATGGTGTCAGGTGGTTGTATGCTATGCATATATTCTTCAAAAAGTCATCCTTTTTTCTGTTTCATAAATGCTCTGTATTCATCTCTTACAAGAGCATAAGATATCAGATTTTCAATTAGACTTACAACATCACAGTCGTCCAAGTTCCAATTTCGATTATGTTCAAGAACACCAAGGTTAAATTTGTTTCCAGCAATTATTTTGGGGTAGCGTGTTTCTACAAAAGCACGAAGTTCGCTAACTTTTCCACTACCTTTGTTTCCAACGGCGATTCTGCCGCTATGATAGAAAGTAACTTTGCCATCCTTATAAATTACGTTATCATCTATGCTCAGTTGTAAAGCATGATGAGATTCTTTCTCGTTATCAATTGCAACATTCAGCGCAGTTTTCCAAGTATCGGGCTTTTCTGTGCGTCCGTATACAGAGAATCCAAACGAGACAAATTCTGTGCTACCATTCCGTTCGATCAAGAAAGAACGATAAGGACCATAGAACACACCACCGCCAGCATTACCATAGGACAACCTTCTAACGCCATAATCTTCAATCATGTTGAAAGCTCCGTATTGCTGACAAGGTAGTTTATGGTCAGTATCAAAAAGACACGATAGAAGGTTGAACGAAGCACAAGCTAGATGATAGTCGGTCGTTGGACTAATTTCCATATCATAAGCGGCTGGATTATCTTTGAATATTTTGCCGATTTCCTCGAACAAAGGTCTATCAGGTTGTTCTTCAAGCGGCTGGATGGTATATTTGTTTTCTAACATATCCTCATAACAAGGTAATGCTTCAAGCAAATCGTATTGCTGTTTATCTTCGTTATAATGAAAACACTGGTATTCAACATCGTTAATCATCATAGCGTAATCACAACCTAGGGTGTCGCTATAATAAGCTAACTGTTCACCAACCTTTTCGCTCAAGCCAACACCAGGGGCTTTACATTCAACTACTGCTATAGGTATAAGGTCTCCATCCTTTGTAAGACATTTGATTGTAATGTCTGTACGGCGAATAGACTTGATACCATAGTGTGATAAATTCTCTTCTACGCTTATCATGTCAGCAGGAACTTTCAAATCATACAACAAGTGAGATATTACTTGTTGACGTACGGTTTCTTCGGGGGTGATATAGATGAGTTTTTTTCTAATTGGGTCAAGATAACATTCTTTGCCTTTGCGTATGTAAATCTTCGGCAACGGCTGTGCTGATAAATCTATATACATAATAAGCACCATCCTTTATAACATTGCAGCCACTTGCAACCATTCCTTTTCACGCTTTTTATACTACGAGTTGCAAAAGTGTTGCAGAAGTATTTTTCTAAATTGCATAAATGCCCGAAAGCCCTGTATTTGCAAGGGTTTTCGGGCACTTGTTAGCCAGTCTGTATTATTCCCACTCGATGGTGCCGCAGGGCTTAGGTGTGAGGTCGAGGAGGACACGGTTGATGCCTTCAACTTCGTTCGTGATACGGTAGGTTATGTGGTGAAGGATGGGGTAGGGGATTTCTTCGATGGTTGCAGTCATAGCGTCCTTAGTGTTGATAGCACGGATAATTGCAGGCCAACCTTCATAACGGCTATCGTCTTTAACGCCAACGCTTTTAATGTCGGGCACAGCGATAAAGTACTGCCATACCTTTTCGGCAAGACCGTTTTTGGCAAACTCTTCACGGAGAATAGCATCAGCCTCACGGAGTGCGTGGAGTCTGTCACGGGTTATTGCACCAAGGCAACGAACACCGAGACCTGGGCCGGGGAAGGGCTGACGGTAAACCATTGCGTGGGGAAGTCCCAAAGCTTCGCCAACAACACGCACCTCGTCTTTAAAGAGAAGCTTTATTGGTTCAACAAGCGCAAACTGCAAATCATCGGGCAAACCGCCAACGTTGTGGTGAGATTTAACCGCTTTTTTACCTTCGGCCTGTTTAATACTTTCGAGTATATCGGGGTATATAGTACCCTGTGCAAGAAACTCAACGCCGTCAAGCTTACGAGCTTCATCGGCAAAAACGTTAATAAACTCAGCACCGATAATTTTACGCTTCTTTTCCGGTTCGCTTACGCCTGCAAGAAGGTTAAGAAAACGGTCGGTAGCATCAACGTAAATAAGGTTAGCGTCGAGTTCGTTTCCAAACATTTCAATAACAGCTTCGCTCTCGCCTTTACGCATAAGCCCGTGGTTAACGTGAACGCAGATAAGCTGTTTGCCGATGGCCTTTATAAGAAGCGCAGCAACAACGGAGGAGTCTACGCCGCCGGAAAGAGCAAGAAGCACCTTTTTGTCGCCAACCTGCGCACGCACTGCGGCAATTTGTTCCTCTATAAAAGCCTCAGCCAAAGCCTTAGTAGTAATACGTTCCATATTGTCGGGACGAACATTGCAATCCATAATTAAACAAACCCCCAAACTATCATTTTTCATTATGCAAGAATTATAATACAAACCCGCCCGATTGTCAATAATCGGGCGGGAAAATATTGCAAAAAAATATGTAAAATTATACGTAATTTTAAAGCTTGTCTATAAGACCTGCATCATATTTAAGAACCATTGTAGCATCAAGATTATCAACGTATCCGTCGCCGTTAACGTCTATGGCGTCGATGATAGGCTTACTCAAATTAATGATACCCGCATCATACTTAAGTATTGCCGATGCATCCAAGTTATCAATCGAACCGTCTACATTTGCATCACCTTTTTCTACTTCTCCCTTGATGATTATCAAATCATAGCTTTCAAGATCTTCCTCAACGAAATCAATAAAGTTAATACCGTTAGGCTCGGTAGAAGCTAAAATGATGGCAGGACCAAGGTCCAAGGTGTTAGTTTTGATTGCACAGAAATTATTTTCAAATAATGGGGCGGTGTTGGTGGCGTTTGCAGTAACCTCGCTACCTATTATTGATACTGTGTTTCCTATTATAGCGCATGCGGTTGCACTTATATCTACCTCTGATCCGATAATGGATATTGCACTATTGGCTTCTATACCATTACGGTTGATATTGTTTTCCGTGTCTCCTGAAACAATAGATACTTTGCTGTTAGTGATAGATACTTTGCCGCGATGGGTGCAAACGCCAGTGCTTTTGGAATTTATTTCAACTGTAGAGTCTGCTATGGTTAACGATGGGTTACCGGTCATTACGTAGTTAAAACCGTATGATTCGGCGTTAATTGTTACATCTGAGCGTTTAATAATGCTTTCGCCGCCGTGTGCATCAATACCGTCACTCCTGCTATCAATAGTTACGCTGCTATCTTCAATTAAAAAACTATCAACGATAGTGTAACCACCTTCAATTTTCAAAACACTGTCAATAACATTAAGTTTGGAGTACCCACCAAAAGAAAAATCACCAAGATACAAAGCTGCGTCTTCTGTAGTTTTTATTTTCATATTGCTATTAACAATTGTAAGAGCTCCTTCGTTAGTTTTCATGCCTAAATTAGCATTTATTACAACAGTAGAGTCTTCAATAACAGTATCTCTGCTATTTTTTTTGTTGTCTCCCAATCCTGCTTCTTTTGCGGTTATTGTTATTGTACTGTTTTTTATGTAATTGTCGCCTTCCCTAGTGGAATAAATATCGTTCGTAGAGATGCCGTCTCCCTTTGAGTCGATTGTTATGGTACTATTAGATATTGCGTATGAACCGCATAATATGGCACTATAATAGTCTGCGGGTATACCCTCTTTTCCGGCTTTGATAATTAAACCAACACCATCAACTGTGATAAAACATTCTTCGCCACTTTCTAAGCCGATGCTGGTAGTTTCAATATTGAGGGAGCCTGTACCCACAACAGTCATATCACCGGTGGTCTTTATAACGGTGAAAGTATCATTTCCGGCATTAACAAACGAGTTTTCACCTTCCAAAACAATGTCAAGGTCACCGTCGTAATAAACTATTGCTTTATCTTCGTCATTATACTTATAGCCGTATTTATGTTCAAAATTGTGTAGGATTAATTCGCCATCGTTGTAGTAAGCGTAGTTGTCTGTAGGTTGAGTAGAAGTTGCAGTTTCTCCGTTTGCTACCAGGTATTCGCCATCGTTAAGTTTTACTCCGCCTACGTAGATAAAGCTTGTCTCCGCACCAACGTTTAAAATGTTTGCGGGTGTTATACCTGCAATCAAAACAAATGTCAGAAAAAAGCTTAAAATTTGTTTTTTCATTTTTAATATCTCCTTTTTGTGTAGTTTATAAAACGATAATAACATATTAAAAATGATGTGTCAAGAGTAAAAACGTATTTAAAACGCACAATGTAGTATATAAATGGATTATTCTGTATACATAGGAGTTGATAAAATGTATACTGAATTTACAAGAGAGCGTATAACAAAGCTTAGGATGGAGAAGGGTGTTTCCGAATATAAAATGAGCTATGATTTAGGGCATAGCCGTGGGTATGTAAATAACATTTCTTCCGGTAAGGCTTTGCCTTCTATGCAAGAGTTTTTTGCGATTTGTGAGTATTTTGGTTTGACACCTGCTGAATTTTTTAACATAGACGTTGCAAATCCTGCGGTGTTTTCCAAAACAGCCGGATGCATACAAAAGCTTAGCGAAAGCGATATGAAGCTTGTACTTGAACTTATATTAAGACTTACAAACGATAAATAAAAATAACCCGGCCGAATTTTACACTCGGTCGGGTTTATGCTTTTATATCGTTTTAGTCGGTAAAGTTATCAAAATAGCCTTGAACAAGAACAACGGGAGTGCCCTTATCGCCGGAGCCGCTGGTAAGGTCACAGAGAGAACCGATAAGGTCTGTAAGCTGTCTGGGGGTAGTGCCCTGAGAAGCCATATTGCCAACAAGGTTATCGTTCTTTGCCTTTATGCTTGCAGAGATAGCAGCCTTAAGAGCTTCACCGGAAAGATCCTTAAAGTCGTTGTCGGCAAGATATTTAAGCTTAAGCTCGTTAGGAGTACCGATAAGACCCTTGGTGTACGCAGGGGAAACAACGGGGTCAGCAAGCTCCCAAATCTTACCCTGAGGATCCTTGAAAGCACCGTCACCGTATACCATAACCTCAACGTACTTACCTGTCTTTTCAAGAATCTTTGCCTGTATACCTTCAACAAGGTCGAAGCATTCCTTAGGGAAAAGCTTTATAGTATCTTCGGTTGCCTTGTTGGAACCGAGAAGGCCGTACTTTACGTTATAACCGCTACCGTCTACGGAAGAAGTAAGTATGTCAACGAGACTGCAAACCACTTTAGCGCCGCCTTCAAGAAGTAAACG
>JAZSLS010000037.1:0-3051 GCA_045535465.1 Eubacteriales bacterium | reverse complement strand
ATCTCCGACCTTGACATCACGGCTTTGTATAAGCTTATCGACCACGAAACAACACGCCTTTGCTTTGGTGACGGCGATATAGCGCTTATAGAAGAATGTGCCACTCTTCTCGCCGCAAAGGACGAAGGCGCAGCCGTAAAGGGCGTTTTTGAAAAAGCGGCAGATGCATATTTGCCTAAGGGGAAAACTAAGCGTTTCGGCGTAAAGCGTGCGATCGTGATAGCGGCGGCAGTTGTTACGCTTGTCATCGGCGGCACAGTAGTTGCATCTGCTCTTGGTTTTAGTGTGTACGACTTTATAGCTTGGATCATAATGGAACCCGACGGTACTGAGTTTGAGGATAGCGAGCTTACTTTTTATAACGCAGGTGAACATAAAACCTATTCGGGTCTTAAAGATGCGGTAGAAAAGGAAAACCTTAATATTATGTATCCTGCATCCTTGCCTGAGGGCGTTTCCGTAAAGGAGCTTCGTGTGGCTGATAGCCAAACAGGTGACAAGCGTATATACGTTTTCACCGAAAACGACGAGATAATTATAACGGTCGATACGGGCGTTGCATCACCGGAAGGCGCTTTTGACAACCAAGAGCTTTATACAAAAAACGGTGTAAGCTATATTATTTACGAAAGCACAACAGAGCATAAGTACGGCGCTTATTGTAACGCCGATAATTGCGACTACGTCATACAGGCAAAGAAATACAAAGATTTGATTTATATAATAGAAAACCTCGTTAAACCGCAAGGCGGGGAAAATGCGCAAAGGAGAAAACGACTATGAAAAAATTATTGTCTTTAGTTTTAGCTGTCATTGTGTTAGCTACGACTCTTTCCGTTAGTGCTTATGACTTTACCGCTATCGTTGCCGAAGGGGACTACGAGTATATAGTAGAGAACGGTGAGGCAATTATTTCCGAATATATCGGTAGTGATAGCGAGGTAACAATACCTTCCACTTTAGGTGGCTATCCTGTAACTGAGATTTATGACAGCTCTTTTGGTTACAAGTCCTTCATCACAAAGATTGTTATTCCCGAAGGCGTTAGAAGGATAGGTGAATTTACTTTTCAAAGATGTACCTCTATTTCGGAGGTTGTAATTCCCGATAGCATAGAGGCTATAGACGATGGTGCTTTTGCGTATTGCAGCTCTCTTGCAAACATATCTTTTCCCGACAAAAAGATAGAAATCGGCGGTGAGGTATGTAGGGATAGTGCTTATTATAAAGATAGTGCCAATTGGGAAAACGGCAGTCTTTACATCGGTAAACATTATGTTGCTACAGACATTGATTTTGCAGGCAATATTAATATTAAAGAAGGCACACTTACCGTGGCAAGACTCGCTTTTGAATTTTGCTATTATGTGTTTCAAGTTACTATTCCTGCCAGTGTCGTATATATTGGTCCTTTACCATTTGACCAAGCAAAAAATCTTACTTCTGTTATAGTAGCAGAGGGAAACGAGGTGTATTACAGCGACAGCAACTGTATTATAGACAAGGAAACAAAAACCCTACTTTATGGCTGTGTTACCGATGCCATTCCCGAGGGTATTACGGCTATTGCCGATGCAGCTTTTTACAACTTCCAAAATTTGACCAAGGCGGTAATTCCCGAAGGCGTAAAGAAAATAGGCAACAGTGCTTTTGGTGGTTGTGTTGCTGTTGGAACTATAAGTTTACCTGAAGGACTTGAGTATATAGGAGAAGGTGCCTTTTCCGGATGTCGTCTTGTGAAAACTGTTGATATTCCCGAAAGCGTTACCACTATAGGCGAATATGCGTTTAGGAATTGTACAAAACTTGAAAAAGCAGTAATAAAGGGAAAAGTTGAGGAATTACACCGTACGTTTTTTGGTTGCACGGCTCTTACCGATATTACCTTGCCCACAGGGATAAAATCTATAGAGCGTGCCTTTAAAGATACGGCTTTTTATCAGGATGAGAACAATTATGAAGGCGACTTGCTTTATTATGGTGAGTACTTGCTTGGTGCCAAAAGTACCATAGAGGGAAAATGCATAATAAAAGAGGGAACTACCTTAATAGCGGACGTTGCGTTTTTGTACTGTGCGGAGCTTATCGAGGTTTCTTTGCCTGACAGTGTTTTGTTTATAGGTGACGGAGCTTTTGCCGGTTGCGAAAAGATGGAAAATATAGTTTTACCCGATGGGATTAAAACCATAGAGTATAACTGTTTTGGTGGTTGTTTTGCACTGAAAAGTATAACACTTCCTAAAAATCTTGAACTTATTGAAGGTGATGTATTTGCCAGTTGTAAGTCATTGACAAGCATTGCTTTGCCTGACACACTGACTGAAATAGGCAAAGGTGCATTTTCAAATTGCATTTCTTTACAAAAGATTGAAATACCAAGTAAAGTTACTACTATAGGGGCTGATTTGCTTAAGTATTGTGAAACCGTAGAGTCTGTTCGTTATTATGGTACCAAGGCACAGTGGGAAGAGGTATCCGTAGAAACCTCCAACGAAATATTGCAGGAAAAGGTAATGTTTTTTGGCTGTGGCGATGTGAACGGCGACGGAGACGTTAATAACTTGGACGCATCTTTAGCACTTAGATATGATGCTGCTGTTATTGATTTTAACGATAACGAAATAGGCTTTGCTGACGTGAACGGCGACGGTAAAGTTGATAACCTTGATGCGGTTATGATGCTAAAATACGATGCAGGTATTATACAAGGTTTTTGTCCCGTTGTCGGTCACGAATGGGTGTTAAAGAGCGTTTACGTTACGACCCATAAGGTAAGAGACAGCATCCCAAGATGCGTTGTGCATACCTACGACGTAACTTATTGCGATCACTGCGGTAAGATAAAGGAGCAGCTTCTTGTAGCTGCAACCGATATTAATTGCTGTAGTTCGGACTAAAATCCTCTGTTTTGGCAACATCTACCTTTCCACAGTTGTTTTGTCTGCGTTGCAGTAGCAGTAAACGGTGGTGATAATTAATAACCAACAAAGAGCCGTAGGCAACCGCCTACGGCTCAGCTTGATGACAAACCTTGTCATCAAGCCGGCAGAG
>JAZSLS010000023.1:0-18988 GCA_045535465.1 Eubacteriales bacterium | reverse complement strand
TTTTTTGTTTTTCATTTAAATACCAAAAGGCATCTGTAATCAAAAAAACACAGATACCTTCTGAATAATTATATTTCTATTTTCCCTTCGATGATTTTAATATAATCATCAAGGTTTTCTTTTAGTAAATTCGGAGTATTCAACCCATATGGGCATTTTTTGATACAAGCACCGCATTCTATGCAGTCATTAATTTTCATCATCATTTCCCTACTTTTTGGTGTAAGCCAAGTTTCGGAAGGGCTGCGGCGGATAAGCTGAGACATACGAGCGCAAGTGTTTATCTCTATGCTCATAGGACAAGGCATACAGTATCCGCAAGCTCTGCAAAAATTACCTATAAGCACTTCTCTGTCTTTTTTTATTGCATTTTCTGCTGTTTTTGTGTCTATAACGCCATATTTTGTGTAGTGAATAAACTGATCAAGCTCATTTTCTCGTTGTATGCCCCAAATCGGTAGGACGTTATCAAACAGACTCATCCAATAATAAGCAGCAGCTGAGTCGGTAATTAGCCCACCTGATAGCCCCTTCATTGCTATAAAACCAACATCGTACTATTTACAAAGACGTACTAAACTTAAATCGGTTTCGTTTGAAAGGTAGGAAAAAGGAAATTGCAGTGTATCGTATAACCCGGATTTTACAGCCTCTTCTGCTATGTTCGGTCGGTGATTTGTGATACCGATGTGGTGTATCATTCCCTTGTTTTTGGCCTCGATCATAGCCTCATACAATCCTGTGCCGTCATTAGGCTTGGGACAGAAGGAGGGATTATGAAATTGATAAATATCAATATAATCTGTTTTTAAAAACTCAAGGCTTGTCTTTAAGTCACTCCAAAAAGCATCAACGGTTGTTGCGGTGGTCTTTGTTGCAATGGTAACGTCTTTACGAAAAGAAGATAGGGCAAGACCTATCTTCTTTTCGCTGTCTGTATACATTCTTGCTGTATCAAAAAAAGTAAATCCGTTGTTGTAAGCCTTTTGCAAGAGCATTACCGCATATTCATTGCTAACCCTTTGTATCGGCAAAGCACCAAATGCATTTTTGCGAGAAACTATGCCTGTTTTGCCCAGTCTTACTTCGGACATATTAGACTCCTTTAGAACAAGCCGGAAATCTTACCGTTAGCATCAACGTCAATACGTTCTGCAGCAGGGGATTTTGGCAAACCGGGCATTGTAAGTATGTCGCCCGTGAGAACAACTATAAATCCCGCACCGGCAGAAACCTTTACGTTTTTTACTGTTACTGTAAAGCCTTCAGGAGCACCGAGCTTGGAAGGATCATCAGAAAAGCTATACTGTGTTTTTGCAATGCATACAGGAAGCTTATCAAAACCGAGCGCAGTAAGCTGCTGGATTTGCTTTTTCGCTGAAGGCATAACGTTTATGCCTTCGCCACCGTATACTTTTGTAACAACAGAAGCAATTTTTTCTTCAATTGTACTGTCAAGCTCATAAGAGAACGTGAAATCCCCCTGCTCTTCTTCGCAAAGGCGAACAACTTCATTTGCAAGCTCTACGCCGCCTTTTCCGCCATCAGCCCAAACAGTTGATAAAACGGTGTTAACGCCGAGAGCACGGCATTTTTCGATTATAAACTCAATTTCCTTGTCAGTATCTGTTGGGAAACGGTTAACAGCAACAACGCAAGGAAGCTTATAAACATTTTTAATGTTAGATACGTGACGTAAAAGGTTAGGAATACCTTTTTCAAGAGCAACGAGATCTTCTGTACCAAGTTCGGTTTTAGCGAGACCGCCGTGCATCTTAAGAGCGCGCACTGTAGCAACAACTACAACTGCATCAGGAGTAAGGCCTGCCATACGGCACTTGATGTCAAGGAACTTTTCAGCGCCGAGGTCAGCACCAAAGCCAGCTTCGGTAACAGTATAGTCGCCCATTTTAAGAGCAAGTCTAGTAGCCATAACAGAGTTACAACCGTGTGCAATATTTGCAAAAGGACCTCCGTGAACAAAAGCGGGAGTGCCTTCCAAGGTCTGAACGAGGTTAGGCTTCAAAGCATCCTTAAGTAAAGCGGTCATAGCACCGGCAGCCTTAAGCTCGCCGCAAGTAACGGGCTTATCATCATAGGTATAACCTACAACTATACGTGAAAGTCTATTTTTGAGGTCAGTGATCGAGGTTGCAAGACAGAGAACCGCCATAATTTCAGAAGCAACGGTAATATCAAAACCGTCTTCTCTTGGAACGCCGTTAGTCTTGCCTCCCAATCCGTCAACAACAAAGCGAAGTTGGCGGTCATTCATATCGACACAACGTTTCCAACAAATCTTGCGGACGTCAATATTCAAAGCATTTCCCTGCTGAATATGATTGTCAAGCATAGCGGCAAGAAGGTTATTAGCTGCACCGATTGCGTGGAAGTCACCTGTAAAGTGAAGATTGATATCTTCCATAGGAACAACCTGTGCGTAGCCACCGCCTGCAGCACCGCCTTTAACGCCAAAAACGGGACCAAGAGAGGGCTCTCTAAGTGCTACGGTAACGTCCTTTCCGATTAACTTAAGACCGTCAGCAAGGCCTATTGTTGTAGTAGTCTTACCTTCACCTGCAGGAGTGGGAGTAATGGCGGTAACAAGAATAAGCTTGCCGTCGGGACGGTTTGTTTCTTCAAGTAAGGAAAGGTCAACCTTTGCTTTATATCTACCATATTGCTCAATGTATTTGTCGTCTACGTGGGCTCTTTCTGCTATTTCTCCAATGGGGAGCATTTCACATTGCTGCGCTATTTCGATGTCAGTTAAATAAGCCATTATTATATCTCCTTATTATTTAAAATACTTAACAGCCGCTTCAAACATACGGATATTATAATCCCCAGGTACGTTCTTATAAAGACCGCAACCGGTTCTTTCACTATGTCCCATCTTACCAAACACTCGTCCGTCGGGAGAAGTTATACCTTCAATGGCAAACATAGAGTCATTAGGGTTAAAATGAACGTCACTTGTTGCATTATTGTTCATATCAACATACTGGGTTGCTATCTGGCCGTTTTCAGCAAGTTTTCTTATAAGCGCTTCGTCTGCAAGGAATCTGCCTTCGCCGTGAGAAATCGGTACGCTGAAAACATCGCCAACATTGGTAAGTGCAAGCCAAGGAGACTTGTTGGAAGCGATACGTGTACGCACTATGCGTGATTGGTGACGTGCGATAGTGTTGAACGTAAGAGTGGGACAGTTTTCATCGGTGTCAATGATTTTTCCATAAGGAACAAGACCAAGCTTAATGAGAGCTTGGAAACCGTTACAGATACCGCACATCAAACCGTCTTTCTTTTCAAGAAGTTCGGTGACACCTTCTTTGATTGCCGCATTACGGAAAAATGCAGTAATAAACTTACCGCTGCCATCGGGTTCATCGCCTCCGGAAAAACCACCGGGAATGAACACAATCTGGGCATCCTTAAGTTTTTTGGCAAAATTTTCAACACTGGCACCGATGCCGCTTGCACTCAAGTTATTAATAACTATAATTTCGGGTTCGGCACCTGCATCCCTAACGGCCTTAGCACTGTCGTATTCACAGTTTGTGCCGGGGAAAGCGGGTATCAATACTTTGGGTTTAGCCATTTTAACGGAAGCAGAGCGATGCTCTGTGACCTTATATTCAAAGTTTTCGACAGGAGTTTTGCTGTCGGGGATATTACAGCTATAAACACTCTCAAGTTTATCTTCATAGATTGCAAGAAGCTCGGTTAATGAAATCTTCTCGTCGCAATAGGAAATGAAGCCATCATCTGTAACAACACCTATAGTGTTTTCCAAATAGCTGTTATCCTTAACTTCAACGACAAAAGAACCGTAGCTGTAACCGAATAAATCGCTTAGAGATATATTATCAAGTTTAACACCAAAACCGTTGCCAAAAGCAGATTTCATAATAGCTTCTGCAACGCCACCCATACCGGGCGTGTAACAGGAAACCGCAACACCGTCCCTCATAAGCTTTGTAACCTTAGCGAAAAGACTTATAAGAGAATCAGCGGTAGGAAGCCCATCCTCACCATAAACAGGCTTGAGGTGGATAAGACGATTGCCGGCGCTCTTGTATTCGGGAGAAACAACGTCAGTTGTCGTCCCTGTTGTTACAGCAAAGGAAACAAGTGTTGGTGGAACGTCAAGGTTCTCAAAAGAACCACTCATAGAGTCTTTCCCGCCGATAGATCCCACGCCAAGCTCAACCTGCGCCCTAAAAGCGCCAAGCAATGCGGAGAGAGGTTTGCCCCAACGCTTGCCTTCTTTGCGAGGATGTTCAAAATATTCCTGGAAGGAAAGATAAACATCTTCAAAAGAAGCACCGGAAGCTACAAGCTTAGAAACTGACTCGACCACTGCAAGGTATGCACCGTGATAGGGGCTGCTTTCGGATATAAAAGGGTTGTAACCGAAAGACATAAAGGAACAAGTGTTTGTATGCTTCTTTTCAACGGAAACCTTTTGAACCATACTTTGTGCGGGGGTTAGCTGGTTAATGCCGCCGAAAGGCATAAGCACAGTGCCTGCACCTATCGTAGAGTCAAATCTTTCGGAAAGACCACGCTTAGAACAAGTGTTGAGGTCAGATGCTACTGCTTTAAGATTTTCAATAAAACCGCCGTTTACAGTTTTATTTTTATATACTGGTTTTTCAGGCGTAATATCAATATGCTTTTCAGCACCGTTGGAGTTTAAAAACTCTCTGCTTATATCAACAATTTTGTTGCCGTTCCAATGCATTACCAAACGAGGTTCAGCGGTAACGACAGCAACGGGACAAGCCTGAAGATTTTCTTCAGCAGCCAAAGCGAGGAAAGCATCAATATTTTCAGCTTCGATAACGACAGCCATACGTTCCTGAGATTCACTTATAGCAAGTTCGGTACCGTCAAGTCCCTCATATTTCTTAGGAACAGCGTTAAGGTTAATTTCAAGACCGTCAGCAAGTTCGCCTATAGCAACAGAAACACCGCCTGCGCCAAAGTCGTTACAACGCTTAATCATACGTGAAGCCTTGGGATTTCGGAAAAGACGCTGTAGCTTTCTTTCTTCGGGAGCGTTACCCTTTTGCACTTCTGCACCGCAAGTTTCAACAGAGTGAGAATCGTGAGCCTTAGAAGAACCTGTTGCGCCGCCTATACCGTCTCTGCCCGTGCTTCCGCCCAAAAGAATAACAACGTCACCGGGTGCAGGAACTTCTCTTCTAACGTTTTCAGCAGGCGCAGCAGCGATAACAGCACCTATTTCCATACGTTTAGCGGCATATCCGGGATGATATATTTCATCAACAATGCCGGTAGCAAGACCGATCTGGTTACCGTAAGAAGAATAGCCTGCTGCTGCAGTAGTAACGATTTTGCGCTGAGGAAGCTTACCCTTTATGGTTTCGCTTACGGGCTTTAAAGGATCAGCTGCACCGGTAACACGCATAGCACCGTATACATAGGAACGACCGGAAAGAGGATCACGTATTGCGCCGCCAATACAAGTTGCTGCACCGCCAAAAGGCTCTATCTCTGTAGGATGGTTATGTGTTTCATTTTTGAACAGGAGCAACCAAGGTTCGTTAACGCCGTCAATTTCAACATCAATTTTAACAGTACAAGCGTTTATTTCTTCGGATTCGTCAAGCTTATCAAGCTTTCCGTTCTTTTTTAGATATCTAACCGCTAAGGTTGCAATATCCATAAGACATACAGGCTTGGTGCGACCAAGCTCTTTTCTCATAGCTACATAACTATCGTAGGTCTTTTGCAGTAATTCGTCTTCAAAAGTAACGTTATCGATGATGGTTTGAAAAGTTGTGTGACGACAATGGTCGGACCAATATGTGTCTATCATACGAATTTCGGTGATAGTAGGATTGCGACCTTCTTCGATAAAGTATTTCTGACAAAAAGCAATATCTTCATTGTCCATTGCCAAACCGTATTCCTTGACAAACGCTGCCAATCCGTCAGAATCAAGCTTTGTAAAACCATCAAGTGTCTTAACGGTTGTAGGAATATCATATTCTACCGCAAGAGTTTCGGGTTTTTCAAGAGTTGCTTCTCTTGCTTCTACGGGGTTAATAACATACTTTTTAATTTCGGCTACTTCCCCATCAGTTAAAGAGCCGTACAACACATAAACCTTAGCAGTTCTTACTGTAGGTCTTTCTCCTTTGGATATTATCTGTATACACTGTGCGGCAGAATCAGCTCTTTGGACAAACTGTCCCGGTAAAAACTCAACAGCAAAAACAACAGCACCGTCAGCATCAACAGCATCTGTAACAATATCAAGCTGAGGTTCGGAAAATACAGTACCTTTAGCGTAGTCAAAAAGCTCTTCCGTTATATTTTCCGCATCATAACGATTTATAATGCGCACATCGGTAAGATTTGTAATACCGAGGAGAGTGCGAACGTCAGAAAGCAGAGCTTTAGCTTCATTTGCAAGATCTTTTTTCTTTTCAACAAACACTCTAAATACCATACATTAGTCCTCCATTATAGCTTTCAAAGCACGTGCGCCTATATCACTGCGATAAAATGAATTTTCAAATTCTATTGTCTTTACCATATCGTAGGATTTTTCAATAGCAGTCTTTAAGTCATAGGCAGTTGCGGTAACTCCTAAAACTCGTCCACCGCTTGTTAAAAGCTTACCGTCCTTTTCAACTGCACCCGCAACGTAAACATTTGCAAACACATCGTCGGATACAGTAATTTCAAAACCTTTTTGGTAAGAACTTGGATACCCGCCGGAAGCAACAATAACGCAACAAGCGCTTTCATCTTTAAATTCAACGTTGATATCAGATAAAGTACCGTTGCTTACTGCATTCATAACGGTAAACAAATCCGTTTTGAGGAGAGGCAAAACAACCTGAGTCTCAGGATCGCCGAAACGACAGTTGTATTCAATGACCTTAGGTCCGTCAGGAGTAAGCATCAGCCCAAAATATAAACAGCCTTTGAAAGTACGTCCTTCGGCGTTCATTGCGTTCATTGTAGGAAGGAATATCTTTTCCATACATTCAGCAGCAACTTCAGCCGTATAATATGGGTTGGGGGCGATTGTACCCATACCACCGGTATTAAGTCCCGTATCGTTATCACCGGCACGCTTGTGATCCATAGAAGATACCATCGGTACGAGAGTTTTGCCATCGGTGAAGGAAAGCACGGAAACCTCAGGTCCTGTTAAAAATTCTTCTATAACTATACTTTCTCCGCTTTTGCCAAAAACTTTATCTGCCATCATAGATTTAACAGCATCAAAAGCCTCTTGTCTGGTTTGTGCTATAATAACACCTTTGCCAAGTGCTAAACCATTGGCTTTAATAACGGTTGGAATAGGCGCAGTTTTCAGATACTCAAGCGCCTTATCCATATCATCAAACACTTCGTAAGCTGCGGTGGGAATGCCGTATTTCTTCATTAGATTTTTTGAGAATACTTTACTGCCTTCTATTATAGCTGCAGCCTTATTAGGACCAAAACAAGGTATACCCACAGACTCAAGCTCATCGACACAGCCCAAAACCAAAGGATCATCAGGAGCGACAATTGCGTAGTCGATGCTATTGTTTTCAGCGAATTGCTTTATAGAAGCAATGTCGGTAGCGCTAATGTTTACAATAGTAGCGTCTTTTGCGATACCACCGTTGCCGGGCAAAGCATATATTTCTTTAATACTCTTGTTTTCTTTTAACTTTTTTATGATGGCGTGTTCTCTGCCTCCGCCACCAACAACCATTATTTTCATCAAAGCACCCCTTAATGATGGAACAGACGCATACCGGTAAACGCCATAGCTATACCGTACTTGTCACAGCATTCAATAACCAGATCGTCACGGATAGAACCGCCGGGCTCGGCAATATATTTAACACCGCTGCGCTTAGCTCTTTCGATGTTGTCGCTAAAGGGGAAAAACGCATCGGAACCGAGAGCAACACCATCCTGAGATGCAAGATAAGCCTTGATTTCAGCATCGGTAAGAGGAGCAGGTTGTTCGGTAAAATACTTCTGCCAGTTACCATCAGCACAAACATCCTCTTCGTTTCTGTTAATGTAGCCGTCTATAACGTTATCTCTTTCAGGTCTGCCTATATCAGCCTTGAAGGGAAGGTTTAAAACTTTATCGTGCTGACGAAGGAACCAAGTATCAGCCTTAGAGCCAGCAAGTCGAGTACAGTGGATACGTGATTGCTGACCTGCACCAACGCCGATAGCCTGTCCATCCACAGCGTAGCAAACAGAGTTGGACTGAGTATATTTAAGAGTGATGAGAGCAACTATAAGATCTCTTACAGCGCTTTCGGGAAGCTGTTTGTTTTGAGTAACTATATTTGAAAGCAGCTCTTTATTGATTTCAAAATTATTTCTTCCCTGTTCAAAGGTTATACCATATACCTGTTTACGCTCTGCAAGATCCGGAACGTAATTTGGATCGATTTTTACGATATTATAGTTACCATTTCTTTTGGTCTTGAGGATTTCAAGCGCTTCGGGGTCATAACCGGGGGCGATAACGCCATCAGAAACTTCACGCTTAATCATTTTAGCCGTAACAACGTCACAAACGTCACTAAGTGCAACCCAGTCACCAAATGAACACATTCTATCGGTACCGCGAGCACGCGCATATGCGCAACCTAAGGGAGAATTGTCAAGACCTTCTATATCATCAACAAAGCAAGCCTTCTTAAGCTTATCGGACAAAGGAATACCAACAGCAGCCGAAGTTGGGCTTACGTGCTTAAAGGAGGTAACGGCAGGCATACCGAGAGCTTCTTTAAGCTCCTTAACTAACTGCCAACTATTAAAAGCATCAAGAAAGTTTATAAAACCGGGACGACCGCTAAGTATTTCAATAGGAAGCTCAGAGCCATCGTGCATATAGATTTTTGCGGGCTTTTGGTTGGGGTTACAACCGTATTTAAGTTCAAATTCTTTCATCCTTTATCGCTCCTTTAAGTTATATATTCTTATTAATAAGTCTATTGGTAGCTTCGCCTGTTTCAAGGTCGATGTAACGAACATAAAGAGAAATTTTGTTATTTTCGTCAAGAGAATTCCAAAGAGCATTTGTAAATTCATCAATATCATTGGGAATAGCAACACGTTCAGGCTCGCCCTGGAAGGTGGGGATGGGATTACCGTCACACACATAAGTATGAATAAAATGTCCAAGACCCGCAACGGAAGGATAATCAAATGTATAACGAGCGCAATTGCTACCTTCAGCATCAATACTCTTAAGTATGCTCATCTGGTAAGTAAAGCTTTTATCAATAAAGCTAAGCATACCGCTTATGCGTGGAGTGAGGTTAGGAGCATCGGGCTCAAACTGACGAGATGCGAGAGCTGTACTAAAACACTTGCCAGCCTTAAGACCTTCATAAATAGTGTCAGTTTGATCGCCGTTGGTAACTATAAGCTTATTTTCATAAGTACGAAGAGCGGCATAAATGATAAGGCTGGGATCTTCAACCTTAGAAGCGTCGAAAGGTTCGGTATACAAAACACCATCACGTTCAGCAAAAATGCGGTTGCGGCTGTTAGCGCTTCTACCCATAATGAAGTATGCGCTACACGCCTTTTTCCCATCTTCGCTTGTGCCAATAACTATGCCTCTGCCAACGTATGAGTTGCCTTCAATAAGTTCATTGATTTTATTTACCTTGTAGATTTCCATTGTTATTCCCCTTTATTTTTAATAATATCAGCGCACACTTGTTCAGTTGCTGCAGGTAATATTTTCCATTCTGCTAAACGCATTACACGTTTTTGTAAAGTTTCGGCAGAATCATCCTCACGAACAGAAACAGCCTTTTGCATTATGATTTTACCGCCATCGGGAATTTCGTTAACAAAATGAACGGTAGCACCTGTAACTTTAACGCCCTTTGCCAACGCTGCTTCGTGTACGTGAAGCCCATAAAAACCTTCGCCGCAAAAAGACGGGATAAGTGAAGGATGAACGTTAATTATTCTATTTTCAAAACGGTCTGTAAACTTTTTGCTGAGGATAGCCATAAATCCGGCAAGGACTATAAGCTCAATTCTATTTTCTTCGAGTAATGCAATTAAGGCGTTTTCAAAAGCTTCCTGACTGCCTAAGGATTTTTTTGTTATAACCTTTGATTCGATACCCGCTTTTGCAGCACGTTCCAAAGCATAAGCTCCCTCTTTATTAGAAACAACCAGAGAGATTTTTCCGCTATTGATTATGCCTTTACACTCGGCATCAATAAGCGCTTGGAGATTAGTTCCGCCACCGGATACTAAAACCGCTATTTTTGCTTTATTTTGCATCCTTAGGTACCTCCTTCCCCCAACGTTCAAAAAGAGCCATCATAATGGCACCTAAGCCGTTGCTTATTATTATTACGAGTATAAACAAGAAAGCATCAAGACTTACTATGCCGGAAGCTGAAAAGTAAAACATATCTGCAACCGAATGTTCAAAACCGCTAAGTATGAATACAGGTATACAGAAAACGATGCCTGAAATAGTGTTTTTGTTCCTGTAGATACAAACTGCAAGATACATAAGAACCCCGCAAAGTATACCACGTATAATCGACTGTCCCAGGGTTTGTTCCAGTCTTGCTTCGCAGGCGACTTTTGCCGTTTCCGAAAGGGAGGGAATTGCATATTTGATTGCGTAACCCATAATAATTGTTCCTATGGCATTGCCTAAAAGGCCGAGCAGCAGTACAGACCAAGCATCCTTTCCATAGTTATCAACCATAAATCCAACCTTGCCCGTAAACAAGGAATAGCCTCTGTAGCAGATAACCAACAGTGCTACGGCGAACAACACGGCGCCGACAAATTTTGTATCAGGTGCGTTAGCGAGCGCCAAGAAGACACAACCACCTATTGAAACAAGAAGTCCTGCGGATATGCCGCTTATTATACGCCTCAGCATATGCAAATTTTCTCGTCGGATTCAATGATTTCGCCTATAACGTATGCATTTTCACCGTTTGCTGAAAGAACAGAAAGTGCCTTTTCCACCTCTTCCTTTGCAACAACAACACTCATACCAACACCCATATTAAAGGTATTAAACATATCTCTTTCGCTTATGCCACCAACCTTAGCAATAAGGTCAAAGATGGGTAGTATTTTAACGGATGACTTATTAATCTTAGCACCAAGACCTTCCGGAATGCTTCTGGGAATGTTTTCGTAGAAGCCACCGCCGGTGATGTGAGAAATACCCTTAACAGAAACTTCTTCAAGCAAAGCCAAGATTGGCTTAACGTAAATTCTTGTAGGAGCAAGTAAAGCTTCACCTATAGATTTGCCGCCAAGTTCCGCAACGGGAGTTTTTATGTCTTTGTTTTCAACGTCAAATACCTTACGAACTAGAGAAAAACCGTTTGAGTGAACACCGGATGACGGAAGTGCGATAACAACGTCGCCCGCTTTCATAGTCTTATTGTCGATAATCTTAGCCTTATCAACAACACCCGTACAATAACCTGCAAGATCATATTCGTCAACGGGATAAAAACCGGGCATTTCAGCAGTTTCACCGCCTATGAGTGCCGCACCGGATTGAACACAGCCATCGCAAACGCCTTTAACAATATCAGCAATTCGCTCAGGAACGTTTTTGCCGCAAGCGATATAATCAAGGAAAAACAAAGGTTTTGCACCGCTGCAAATAATATCGTTAACGCACATTGCAACACAGTCGATACCAACAGTATCGTGCTTGTCCATAATAAAAGCTATTTTAAGTTTAGTACCAACTCCATCTGTACCACTGACCAAAACGGGACGAGTTATACCGGTAAGGTCAAGCTCAAAAAGGCCGCCAAAACCACCAACATCGGAACAAACCCCCTTGGTAAGAGTAGTGGCTATATGCTTTTTCATAAGTTCTACCGCTTTATAACCCGCGGTAATATCAACGCCTGCCGCTGCATAGCTGTCAGATCTGGATTGTGTGTTCATTATCATTATTCCTTTCCGTTCCAGCAATAGGTACAAAGCTTACAAGGCTCAATACCTATAGCTTCTATAATTCCTTGAAGTGACTGAAATTCTATTGATGCCAAATGCAAATCATTGCATATTGTTTCCCTAAACTTCTTACCTCTCTCGGTAGAAGAATCGCTATATTCATCTATATGTTTAAATCCCTCTTCACCCTCAAGCTCCATTATAACTCGGCGTGCTATAAGCTCCATTTCGTTTGTAGCTCTTGAAAAATTGAGAAATTTACAACCAAACATTATAGGCGGACAAGCAGAGCGCATATGAACCGCTTTTGCGCCGTTCTCATATAAAAAGTCTACAGTTTCCTTTAGCTGTGTACCACGTACAATCGAATCATCGACAAATAATAAACTTTTGTCGATAATAAGCTCGTGGACAGGTATTTGCTTCATTTTAGCAACTTTTCTACGCTCCTTTTGGCTGGTAGGCATAAAACTACGTGCCCAAGTAGGCGTATATTTAATAAAAGCTCTAGCAAACGGTACGTTGCTTTTGTTGGCATAACCAATTGCGTGCGGTGTGCCTGAATCGGGGACGCCACCAATATAATCGACGTCTGCTGCATTGCCGACTGCTAAATCGTGTTCAGCCATAATCTCGCCGTTTTTATAACGCATCATTTCAACGTTAACGCCCTCGTATGTGGATGTGGGGTATCCGTAATAGCTCCACAAGAAAGAGCAAATGCGCATTTCTTTGCCGGGTTTTGAAAGTGTATTAACGCTATCAGCGGTTATTTCCACAATTTCGCCCGGACCAAGCTCAGCGATACGTTCGTAACCAAGCTTCATATAGGCAAAATCTTCAAAGGATACACAGTGACCTGCATCGCCCTTACCTATTGTAACGGGTATTCTGCCAAGTCTGTCACGTGCCGCAATGATAGTACCGTCATCCTTTAATACAAGAATAGAAGCAGAGCCTTCGATTTCCTTTTGAGCAAATCTTATTCCTTCAACAAAATTGCTTTTTTGATTAATCAACGCTGCAACAAGCTCTGTACCATTAATGTTTCCGCTGGTCATTGCATTAAAGTGACCACCGCTGAATGAGAGATAGCGGTCGATTAGACTATCGGAATTATTTATGATACCAATGGTACAAATGGCGTAAGTGCCAAGATTAGACCTGATGAGCAAGGGTTGAGGGTCATAGTCACTAATACATCCAATAGCAGCAGTTCCCTGCATTTCTTCAAAAACGTGTTCAAACTTAGTTCTAAACGGTGAGTTTTCGATATTATGTATTACACGCTGTAAACCTATCTCTTTATCATAAACAGCCATACCGCCACGGCGAGTACCTAAATGAGAGTGATAATCCGTACCAAAGAAAACGTCGCTTACGGCATCCTCTTTGCAAACGGCACCGAAAAAGCCACCCATATTAAACCTCCTTAAGTATTAAACAAGCACAAATTAACAATCAAAGCTTGCAGAAACGGCTGCATCCTTTTCAAGAACCTTCGCCGCATCGGCTGCACGTTTAGCATTTAATTTGTCGGCAAGTTCTGCATCGCCAACTGCAATAATCTGAGCCGCCAGTAAAGCTGCGTTTGCACCGCCGTTGATGGCAACGGTGGCAACGGGAATCCCTGTAGGCATTTGAACGGTAGAGAGCAAAGCATCCATTCCATCAAGATTAGAAGACTTGCAAGGAATACCTATAACGGGAAGCGTGGTATTAGCAGCTATAGCTCCGGCAAGATGCGCAGCCATCCCTGCTGCCGCAATTAAAACGCCAAAACCATTTTCACGAGCGTTTACTGCAAAATCTCTTGCTTGTTCGGGAGTCCTATGAGCGGAATAAACGTGAACTTCAAATGGGATTTCTAATGCTTTTAATGTATCAGTAGCTTTTTGTATAATAGGCAGATCGCTGTCGCTGCCCATTACAATACCAACTTTTTTCACAATATACCTCCAAAAATAAATAAAGGCACACTATACTTATAAAGTAAAGTGTGCCCAGACGGTCGGCTTAGACGCAAACATATATAACTCTTTGTTCCCTTGTGGTACTCCACAATTATCCGTCAGTAGCAAAGAGCTGTAAATGGTGTCTTAATTATAACACCATTGTCGCTTGGTGTCAAGGCACGCTTCAAATGTTTAATAAATGTTCACTTTTTTATTATTAATGTTAAAATTTTGCTTCAGTTTCACAATAAAGACAGCGGTAAACAACGTTTTTCTCATCAGTGAGCTTGAATATGTGGCTTAGCTCTTGTTCAACAGAGGTTATACACCTCGGATTTTTACACATTATTACATTATTCAAAAGCTTTGGAATACCTATTGTTTTTTTGCTTACTAATTTACCGTTTTCAATAAAGTTTATTGTAGCGCGAGGATCAACGTAACCGATAACATCAAGATTTATCGGAATATTAGCATCAATCTTTATAATATCTTTCTTCCCCATCTTTTTACTGGCAACGTTTCTGATTATTGCCACTGAACACTCAAGACCGTCAAGATGTAAAAGCTCATAAAGCTTCATTCCTCTGCCGGCGGTAATATGGTCAATAACGACACCGTTAGTAATGGAATCAATGTTCATTTTTTGCTTCCTCCAACAGTTTTAATATTAATGCCATACGCATATATTTGCCGTTTAGCACCTGCTTAAAATAACAAGCTCTCGGGTCGTCATCTATCGCTACGCTAATCTCATTAACTCTGGGCAACGGATGCATAATACAAAGATCTTTTTTAGCATTTGCAAGCTTTTTAGGTTCTAATATGTAACTGTCTTTAAGACGAAGATAGTCTTCCTCATTAAAGAAACGTTCTCTTTGTACACGAGTCATATAAAGAATATCAAGCTTAGGCATAGCTTTTTCAAGACTTACGGTTTCTTCGTATTCAACACCCAATTTTTCAAGAACATCGTTTTTAACATAACTGGGAAGTTTTAGTTCCTCAGGAGAAATGAGCACAAACTTAATGTTCTTGTAGCGAACCATCGCATTTATCAGAGAGTGAACAGTTCGACCAAACTTCAAGTCGCCGCAAAGACCGATTGTAAGGTCGTTAAAACGCCCCTTTTCACGATGTATAGTCAAAAGGTCAGCCAAAGTTTGGGTAGGATGGTTGTGTCCACCGTCACCCGCATTTATAACGGGAATACTGGCATTCATAGCCGCAACCAAAGGTGCGCCTTCTTTGGGATGTCTCATTGCAATTATATCAGCGTAACAGCTTATGGTTTTTGCGGTATCCGCAACACTTTCTCCTTTAGCGGCTGAAGAATTATTTGCGGAAGAAAAACCTATTACGTTACCACCCAACTCATACATTGCAGCTTCAAAGCTAAGTCTTGTTCTGGTTGAAGGTTCAAAAAACAAAGTTGCAAGCTTAAGCCCACGGCATTTTTCGCTATACGCTTTAGGGTTGGCAATAATATCTTCAGCAGTAGCAACTAAAGCATCAAGCTCCTCCGTTGTTAAATCCAAAATATCAATAAGACTTCTCATCACTTAACCCCTGCATTAATCCAACTTTCATCGGAAGGATTGTTTTTGAAAGCAATAAGCCTTGCAATGTCATCGGTTTTGATATAACCTTCTTCAGCAGCAACCTCTGCAATAACGTCAAAGTTTGTAAGAGATATATTCTTAACATCCGCTGCAGCAAGGCGTTCAAGTCCTTTTTTCATGCCGTATGTAAATATACTAACAACGCCAAGAACTACAGCACCGGCTTCACGAAGTACGTTAACAACTTCAATAACACTTCCGCCGGTAGAAATGAGGTCTTCAACAACAACAACCTTTTGACCTTTTTCAAGCTTGCCTTCGATCTGATTTTGTCTGCCGTGATCCTTGGCACCGGAACGAACGTACCCCATAGGCATATCAAGAATATGTGCGGTTATAGCAGCGTGAGCTATACCTGCGGTCGAAGTGCCCATAAGTACTTCTGCATCCGGATAATTTTCTTTAATAAGAGCTGCAAGACCGTTTTCAACATCATTTCTTACAGCAGTAGAAGTAAGAGTTAGGCGGTTATCACAATAAACGGGGCTTTTTATACCGCTTGCCCAAGTGAAGGGTTCTTCGGGACGGAAAAAAACCGCACCTATCGAAAGTAAATCCTTAGCTATCAATTTTTGCATAACAATATCCTCCAAATTAATCAACAAATTCCCTTACACAACGCTCATAAGCGGCAACGGGGTCATCAGCCGCCGTAATAGGTCTGCCGACAACTATATAGTCAGATCCTATCTCCTTAGCTTGCGCAGGTGTCATTACTCGCTTTTGGTCACCTATTTCACCATCGGCAAATCTTACACCCGGAGTTACCGTAATAAAATCTGCGCCGCAAATTTCGTGAACCTTGCCCGCTTCAAGAGGAGAACAAACAACACCGTCTAGACCTGCTTTTTTTGCATTACTTGCATAATGCATAACAACTTCATCCATAGGACGATTGATAAGAAGGTCGTTTTCAAGACTTTCTTGATCGGTAGAAGTAAGCTGAGTTACAGCTATAAGTAAAGGTCTTGTGCCGTCAGATCTTGTGAGACCTTCGATAGCTGCTTTCATCATATTAACGGTACCGGCAGCGTGAAGATTGCATAGGTCAACGTCAAGACCGGAGAGCACAGCCATAGATTTTTTAACTGTATTAGGGATATCGTGAAGCTTTAGATCAAGAAAAATTTTATGACCGCGCTTTTTTATTTCCTTTACTATCTGAGGGCCTGCACCGTAAAAAAGCTCCATACCTATTTTTACAAAAGGTTTTTTACCTTCAAATTTATCTAAAAATTCAAGCACTTTACTTTCGCTTGGGAAATCACAAGCGATAATTACATCTTTTCCCATCAGATAGCACCTCCGATAATATCTCTTAAATTTTTTATGTCGTATTTTTCCATAACTTTGGGCAAATTATTGATAATGTTAGGGCAAGCATAGGGATCAATAAGGTTAGCCGCACCAACTTCAACGGCAGTTGCACCTGCAAGCATCATTTCAATAACGTCTTCGGCGGTACTTACGCCACCCATACCAACAACGGGAATCGATACAGCGCTTGCTACCTGATACACCATCCGCAAGGCAACGGGGAAAATCGCACTACCTGAGAAACCGCCCATTTTATTTGCAATAATGGGCTTTTTGGTTCGAAGGTTTATACGCATTCCCAAAAGTGTGTTTATAAGGCTAATACCGTCTGCACCTGCTTGCTCGCAAGCTTTTGCTATAGCAACAATATCTGTTACATTAGGAGATAGCTTTATTATAACAGGTTTTGTTGTTACTTTTTTTACTGCCGCAGTGACTTCCGCAGCAGCATCGGGGTTTGTACCAAAACTCATACCGCCGCCGTGAACGTTAGGACAACTAACATTAACTTCAAGCCAACCAACCTGCTCGCATTTATCTAAAAGTTTACAAGTATATGCATAATCGTCAACAGAAAAGCCGCTGATATTAGCCATTACTTTTTTATTAAAACATTTAGACAGACGAGGAAGCTCTTCGCTTATAACTTTGTCAACACCTGGATTTTGCAAACCTACTGCGTTAATCATACCGGCAGTACATTCCGCAATTCGAGGTGTAGGGTTACCAAAACGAGGTTCTTTGGTTGTACCTTTAAAAGAAAATGTGCCGAGAATGTTTATGTCGTAAAGCTCTGCAAATTCATAACCGTATCCAAAAGTACCACTGGCAGGAATGATAGGATTATCAAGCTCAATACCACATAGGTTTACACTTAGTTTTCCCACACTATTTCCTCCTTTTTCATAACAGGCCCTTCTTTACAGATACGTTTATACCCTGTAAGTGTTTTACACGAACAGCCCATACAAGCACCAAAACCACACCCCATACGTTCTTCAAAGCTAAGCTGTCCTTCGGTAGCTGATGCCTTGTGAACGGCTTTTAGCATAGGTTCGGGGCCGCAAGTGTAAAAATAACTATAGTCAAGATCTGCCATTGCGGTAGTTACAAAACCTTTAATACCGCAACTTCCATCAACAGTTGTTACAACAACGTTTGCACCAAGGCTTGCAAATTCATCAGCATAAAACACTTCGTTTTGTGTATTAAAGCCCAGTATAACGGTAGGTTTCTTCCCTTCCTTGATAAGCTTTTTAGCAAGCATATACAGAGGAGGCACGCCAACACCACCACCTAAAAGGAGAGGCTTGTCACCGGAAAGAGCGGTATCGTAACCATTTCCTAAACCGGTAAGAACATCGAGAATGCCCTCTTTCATAGTACACATAAGCTCTGTGCCTTTTCCCACTACCTTGTAAATGATGGTTATGGTATTATCATCGGCATCGCAAACGGAAATGGGTCTACGAAGATAAAAACCGTCAAGCTTAATATTAATAAACTGACCGGGAGCTGTTATAGCAGAAGTATCCCCTTCAAGAATCATTTTATAAACATTTTCCGTCAAAGGGGTGTTAGACTTTATTTTAAAAAGTCCTTGTTTCATCATTAAACTCCTTAAGCATCAATTGTCGAGATGGTTATAGTTGTTTCTTCAAGAACGTCAAGAAGCACACGAACGGTATCGAGAGCGGTGAAAATGGAAACGTTGTTTTCAGTAGCACATTGACGAATTTTTCTGCCGTCGCTCGTCTGTTCAACCCTATCAATATCACGAGTGCTTATAACGTAAGCGATGTGACCTTGGCGAATGGAATCAAGAATTTCCTCACTACCATCACTAATCTTTTTAAGTGCGTGTGTACGAATGCCGTTTTGCTTTAAGAAGTTTGCAGTCCCCATTGTAGCCTCTATATTGAAGCCAAGGTTGTAGAAACGGCGGATAAGAGGCAACGCTTCTTCTTTGTCGGTGTCACCGATAGTGGCAAATACTGTGCCATAGTTCTGAAGGTGCATACCGGAAGCCTGAAGAGCTTTATAAAGTGCACGATTAAGCTTATCGTCGTAGCCTATAGCTTCACCTGTGGATTTCATTTCAGGAGAAAGATAAGC
>JAZSLS010000110.1:0-4011 GCA_045535465.1 Eubacteriales bacterium | reverse complement strand
CGTTTGTCGGCTCGTCCAATATGATAATCTCGGGACTTTCCATTACTGCAGCGGCAATGCCAAGACGTTGCTTCATACCCAAGGAATACTTGCGGTATTTTTTCTTATCCGTAGGGTCAAGCCCTACGAGAGCTATGGTTTCCGCTATTTTTTCGTCACTTGCTTCCTCTTTTATAGCGGCTAACATTTTAAGGTTTTGAAAGCCCGTATAGCTATCCAAAAAGGCAGGATTTTCTATAAGTATACCAAGACTTGGCGGAAAGGTAATATCCTTGCCAAGCTCCTTGCCGTCTATGGTGATACTGCCGGAGCTTATACGGATAAGTCCCGAAAGCAGACGCATAAGCATTGTTTTGCCGGAGCCGTTTATTCCCTTAAAGCCAACTATTTTACCCGATGAAAGCTCAAGGCTTATACCGTCTATAACGCGGTGCCCTTTTATATCCTTAACAAGGTCTTTACATATAATTTTTGCCATTTTAGTTCTCCTTATTGATAATGTCATAGTGCTTAAAGGCTATGCCACCAACGATTATACAAACGATAATTATTACGGATAGTGTAATTACACCCGTCACAGAGGAAACGCCGTTTGAAATAACCGCATCACAACGGATAGGCATAGCGTAATTACCTATCATAAAGGGGCTTACATAATATGCCGATGCTACAAGTACCGCCGCAGTTACGCAAAAGCTAAAGATTGGGCGAAGCCATAGAGAAATGAGCATTTGAAGCTGACTTATAGCTATGGCCGTTAGTATCGGTAAGCCTATAAGCGCACCCGTTATGTATGCAGGATATTTTGGGGGAACAGGCTCAAATAATATTCCACCCTCTCCAAGGCTGAAAACCTCGGTATACATATTAGGAGATATCTTAAAACTGAAAACGCCGCCCGTTATGGCGCAAAACAGTGCTACCGTTACAACGCCTATCAAAAAGAACGAAAGCACCGTAAAAGCGTTCCACACGCATTTTGAAAGCCACCAATTAAAACGCCCACGGGAGCGCACAAGCACATTTTGACCGTAACCCAACAAATCGTTATAGGGATAATACAGCGTAACGTAAAACAGATACAAAAACAAAACCATCCAAAACACAGGAAACTTAAAGGATTCAAGGGGGCTTGGGATATACTCCTTCATTCCGCCAAAAATGTAAAGCCAATAGTCCCCAAAGCTACCTGATATATTCTGAGGCATAGTGTTTTTAACGTATTGAAAATAGAACGTAAAACAAAGGAGTAAAAAGCCCAATGGAACAACCAAAAGCTTTTTCCACTCTTGCCTTAAAAAGTTTTTTATATCAAAATAGGTGGTCTTAAAAAACATCATCCTTTTGACCTCTCCACATCGTAACGCCAAAGCTTATGACAAACAGCAAAATACCTTCTATTAATACAATCCATCCGTTTGTAATGTTTACTACACTTGCAGGATGCAAAAAGTTAAGGGGAGAAAGTTCCCAAGTGTTTGAATATGTATTTGCAAAATTCAAGCCAAGCATAAGAAAAAACGGAAGTAAAAGCACCGCTACTCTGTTTCTGATAAAAAAAGCAATAGCAAGACAAAGTGCTGCAATAAGTCCTCCAAAGACAAAACTAAGCAGCATATACAAGCCTACGTAAATAAATGGATGGGTGTAGTATAAAGACGACCACATTTGCAAAAAGCCTACACCTGTATACGTGTCATACAACACGTCGGGCGTTCTTGCAGGGATAAAACAGGAGGTTAAAATGAAGTTAAGCAAAAGCGGCAGTACTACAGCAAGACCGCCTGCTACAAACACAGCTATATACTTTGATAAAAAGTAGTTCTTCTTGTCAGTCCTTGTGAAAACATTTTTTATATACCCTTTTTTGCGCTCCATAAAATAAGACCATCCGTAAGGAAAAGCAGCAAACAAAGGTATTAGCAAATAGTAAAGCGAAAAATACAAAGAAGAATACTCCCCGCCTATCCAATATGTAAACAAAGAGTCTGCCGGTAAATATGGATTTTTAAAGATTTCGCCACCGTGAGCGGCTTTGTCTGCTTTTATGTAGTCTAACATAACGTTATACTCGTTAATTCTGTTTATAGCACCTAAAACGCAAATAACGGATGCTATAATCAAAGTTATTATAAAATACTTGTTTTTTAAGGCTTTTGCAAGCTCTGTTTTAAGTATTGCTTTCATTTTAACTCTCCTTCGTCAATAGGCAACACAATCTTATTGCTATCGATATTAACTATCATACCGTGCTTTAAAATAAGGCTTTTTTCTAAAATCATTCCCGTCTGCCAATTAGCTTCTTCACCTATTTTAAGTACTACGTGTCCTGCCTCTTTAGGTGCGCCCTCATACCAATAGCTGTCGGCTCCGCCAATATACTTGGGGAAAACAAACACATTTCCGTTTTCATCAAAATATTCCCAATCTGTAAGCTTAAGTCCGTTTTCATATTCCGTTATAACCTCCCGCTTACTGGAAGGCCAATAGTCATACAAAATATCACCGTAACGCAGCTCATCCCTCGGTTCTTCAAAGCCGGATATGTATTTCACGTTAATATCTACGCTAACGTAAACGTATTCGTCCTTTAGCTTCCCGTTTTCGTCTGTGAATTCATCAAGCTTTCTTTCGTGGGGAATGCCGTTTTCGTCTATATGATCATATATAATCAAATTTTCAATACCGCTCACATCGTCAAGAACTTGCACGTCGGTTACGGTATACTGAAATATGGTAGAACCCTTTTCGTTTTTCGGTGAATGGTCAACTAACAGGGGCTCGCCTATCTGTACCGTTGGCTCTGTCGGCTTTTCAATTTCCTCTGTTTTGCCGTAAGAAATCTCGTAATTCTCATCGGCGTGGGGATCATTTGCCCCAACCTTAGATGTATTATCATCAGGAAGAATAGCCACGTCGGCGTTCTCCATACGATTAATGCCTACCGCGCTTTTTATACGAGCACAGGAAGTAAGTGCCAAGGCGCTTATAAAAATAAAAAATATAAGTGTTACAAATACTTTTTTCATATTATAGCCTTTCCTTTCTTATTAATCGTATTCGCTAAGGTCGATAGGCAGTTCAACTTTTGTAGAGCTGTTTATGGCAAATACCGCTCCGTATTTTTCAACAAGGCTTTTTTCTAAAATCTTTCCTACTTGCCAATTGATTTCCTCACCTATTTTTAAATACATATGATTGGCGTCTTTAGAACCGTCCTCGCGGTAAAAGCTTGAATGGCCTCCAATATACTCTGGATAGCGAAACTCGTTCCCGTTTTCGTCCAAAAACACATAACTAATACTTGTAATTCCATTTTCGTGTTCGGTAACAACTTCTTTCTTAGCTGCTGGCTCACAATCGTATCCCAGTTTTCCGTGATACAGTTCATCTCTTACCTCATCATAGCCTGATATGTATTTTGTGTTTATATCCACAACAACGTAAAAATAATCATCTTTAAGTTTTCCATCTTCGTTCAGATAATCCGCAAGATTCCTTGTTTGTATATTACCGTTTTCATCCTCATATCTTTTCATAATTATATTGTCAATGCCGTCAAGGTCGGTAAGAATTTCCACATTTGTAACGGTGTATTGAAATATGGTAGAGCCCTTTTCGTCTTTAGGAGACAGGTCTATAAGCATCGGATCACCTATTTTGAAATATGGGCTGTCGTTTTTTTCAATTTCCTCGGTAGGTCCTATGGACACAACTTGATTTTGCTCGGTATGAGGATCTTTTGCAGAAGTGCCCGAGGAATTATTATCGGGGATAATACCCACGTCAGCGTTCTCCATACGATCCACACCTAATGCACTTTTTACACGAGCACAAGAGGTAAGCAGAAAAACCACGGCTAAGCACAAACATAATATAAAAATGCTTTTTCTCATATAATTCAGCTACCTTTCAAAGACTAATTTTCGGTGCACATATATGGTATAATAAGAAAAATACACTTTCAACCCTTTGGGATAATCGACACATTTTTAGGGACAATTGACTAAA
>JAZSLS010000133.1:0-22223 GCA_045535465.1 Eubacteriales bacterium | reverse complement strand
AGTTATTCTAAAGTAGAAAATTCAGGGAGAACACCCCTGAATTTTCTGCATTTTATATATTTTTTCGTTCAAAACGAACCTCGGCTCACAGTACTCCGGGGTCCCCACAAAAATGTATTTTTGTGGGGTGGTAATACAGTTATCGCCTCGGTTCGTTTCGTCTGCACTCTTTCTCAGCACTCTGCCAGCTTGATGACAAGGTTTGTCATCAAGCTGAGGGGCTGTTGTACAGCCCCTATTTTTATTGTATTTTAGTTCCCGTAAAGGTGACCACGGCTATAAGTGCGCCCGTATCGTCCGTAACGTCTACCTGATAAAAGCAGGTGCGACGTCCGTCCTTAAGCAAACGGCTTTCGGCATAAAGCACCTTGCCCTTAGGGCTTGCAATGTGGCTTATTTGCGCTACGGTGGAGACCGTTACGCAGTCGCCTCGGTTTGTGGCAACGGCAAAGGCAAAATCCGCCATAGTGAACATAACGCCGCCCATAACGTGGCCTACGGCGTTTTGGTGGCGGCTGTCAAGGCAAAGGCTTACCTTGGCAAAGCCCTCGCCCACCTCGTCTATAACTATACCCGTGGCCTCGGTAGCGTAAAGGTCGCCGGCAAAAAATTCTCTGGCTTTTTCAAGCTCCGTCATAGCCTACACCCCCAAAAGCTTTTCCGCCGTGCCGTGGTAAAGCATCTCTTTTTCTTCTTCCGTAAAGGGAAGGCGGTCTATCATTTCAAAATAGGTATCCGTGCAAAAAACAGGAAAATCGCTGCCAAACATAACTCTGTCCACCCCGTGGCGACGGATGATGTCGTAGGTCTGCTCTTCGCTTATCCACGGAACGGACTCGGAGCAGTCCATATAAACGTCGGTGCCCAAAAGATACTTTTCCGCATCTGCCCACATAGAGTATCCTCCAAGATGGGCAGCTATTACCTTAAGACTTGGCAAAGCGGTGCAAAGGTTATACATACGCTTGGGCGTAGAATAGTCCGTGTTAACGTCGCCTACGTGGAAAAGCACAGGCAGCCCCAGCTCCGCACACTTGCGGTACATAGGCATAAGGCGCTCCTCGTCTATATAAAGGTGCTGGAAGTCCGAATGTATTTTTATCCCCTTAATGCCAAGGGCGGCAACACGCTCTATCTCGGCAACGGCCTCCTTCTCGCCCATATCGGGGTGAAAAGAACCAAAGGGAATAAACGCCTTATCTGCGGCGGCAGAGGCAAGCAAAAAGTCGTTGCCGGGGATAACGTTTTTTGCCTTCATAGCGGCAGCAGAGATAATAAAACGGCAGTCCATATTTTTAGGAGAACGGTTTTTAAGCATTTGCGCAGTGCCGTCCCCGTGCATAGGTATGCCGTAGTAGGTACCAATGTTATCCGCTGCACGGCTTGCGATAGCATCGGGAAAAATATGGGTATGGGCATCGATAAGTTTTTTCATAGCAGTATCCTTTAAATGAAAAAAGGCGGAACGGTGAAACCCGTTCCACCTTTTAATTTGTTTCGCGGTTTTAAAATTAAACGCAGTGGGTTGATAGCAAAAATACAAAATATAATTGTAGAAACTCGGCAAGCCGAGTTTCTACTTCTTAATTATTTCGTCCTTTTTTGCGGTCGAGGCGATTTCCGTGTCCCCGTTGTGAACGAAGTGAACAATGGGGTGGATTTACATCCCGTAATTACTCGTCAATCTCCTCGATGTCTTCAAGCTCGATTTCAGTATTGCAAGCAGGGCAGATTATGGTATCAGCCGCAAGGTCTGCGTCATAGCAGATTTCTTCGCCGCAAGCAGGGCAGATGGTTGCAAAGCAACATTCATCGTCGCAGTCACAGTCACAACCGCAATCGCAGTCACCGCCGCAGGTGCATTCATAACCGTCCTGACAGCCACAGTCACAATCAGGACCGCAACCGCAACCACAGTCACAATAATCATCGTCACATTCATAAATGTCACGTTCAACCTCGCCAAGGTCCATATCAACCTCGTCGATATACTCTTCAAGATAAGCCTGACCGTCTTCAAGGTCAGCTACGGAAAGAGCGATATCCTCAAGAAGGTCGGCAATAGCCTTAAAAAGCTTGCCTTCCTTAGTGGATTCGTCCATCTCCATACCTGCCATAAGACCCTTAAGGTATGCAGCCTTTTCAGTAATGTTCATAAAAACCTCCCGATTAAACTCTTTCAAGATATTCGCCTGTACGGGTGTCTATCTTAAGAACGTCGCCTGTGTCAACAAACATAGGAACTCTAATTTCAGCACCGGTTTCAAGAGTAGCGGGCTTAAGTGCGTTGGTAGCAGTGTTACCCTTAAAGCCGGGTTCGGTTTCGGTAACCTCAAGCTCTACGAACATAGGAGGCTCAACGGAGAAAACGTTGCCCTTGTAGGAAACAAGGCGGCAAGTCATACCTTCCTTAACAAACTTAAAGTTGTCGGGAAGCTTATCAGCGTTAAGAGGAACCTGGTCGTAGGTTTCCATATCCATAAAGTAATAAAGGTCGCCATCGTTATAGCTGTATTCCATATCCTTGCGTTCAACAAGTGCGGTAGGGAACTTAGCGGTAGGGTTAAAAGAAGTTTCAACAACGCCGCCGGAAATAACGTTTCTCATCTTAGTGCGAACGAAAGCCGCACCCTTACCGGGCTTAACGTGTTGGAACTCTATTACCTGCATAACGTTGCCGTCCATCTCAAAAGTGATGCCATTTCTAAAATCACCAGCAGAAATCATAAATATCCTCCGTCCCTTGCATTTAAATGCAAAGCGTTTTTTATCTTTTCATTTAATTGTAGCCTAATATGCCGAAAAAGTCAATATTAATATACAAAAAATCTTGCCATTTTTTAATTTTTAGCCTTTTTAAAGCCCAAAAAACGCCTTAATACGCCTGTTCCAGTATAAACATTACCAAAGGAATGGTAACTACGGACAGTATGGTGGTAAGCTCCACGCAGGAAAGCGCCTTGTCCTTGTTTGCGCCGTAAACCTCCGCCAATATGGGCGCCTTGGCGGCAACGGGGGTGGATGCCATTATAACGCAGATGTAGGCGTTGCCCTCGCTTACGCCAAAAATAACGCAGCCAAGAAGCACCAAAAGCGGAAGCGCAAGAAGCTTTATAAAGGCAACTATATAAGCGTTGGGATTAAAGAAAACCTCTTTTAACGAAACCTCTCTCAGCATACTGCCTATTATTATCATAGAAAGAGGGAAGGTCATATCCGCAGTCATACTCATAGTGTTTGCCAAAAGGTCGGGCAGGTTGATGCCGAACACAAAAAGGAGCACACCCACCAATGCGGCAATAAAGCCCGGGTTGGTAAGCGCCTTTTTAAAGGCAACGCTGCCCTTGCCGCCGCCTGCAGAAAGCATAAACACGCCAAAGGTCCACATAAACACGGTGAAAAACAGCACGTAGCAAGCGCCGTAGAACAAACCGTTTTCGGGGAAAGCTGCCTTAATAAGGGGATACCCCATAAAGCCGCAGTTAGAAAAAATAATGGAAAAACGGTAAACCGATGCTTCTCTGGAGGGTTTGCCCCTAAACATAAATATAGCAACAGCCGTAGCCAGCAAATGCACCACGGCAGACATACCCACAACGGTAAACAAAAGGGAAAGCTTTGCGCCAAGCTTAAGGCCCGAAAGGGTTGGAGACGCAAAAACCTGCTGGAAGGACATAATTATAAGCAAGGGGTTGGTAACGCAAACCATAAACTTGCTTAATTTTTTGGTAGTTCCCTTATCTATTACGCCAAAAAGCCTTGCGGCGTAGCCGATAAGCATTATTAAAAACAGTGAAACGACCTGGGTTGAAACAGATGCGGTCATAACTTTACACTTCCTTTCTTCCTTACGGTATATTTTAACAGCCAAGTCGAATTTTGTCAACAAAAATCGCATTTGACAAGACGGTATTATGGTGCTATACTCCCTTATATAAGGAGGTGGTAATATGCCCTTGGCAGATAAGGCAAGACCTAAAAGCTTTGAACAGTTGGCAGGGCAAAAGCATCTTTTGGCAGAGGGAAGACCCCTTAGGCGTATGCTGGAGGCGGGTCATTTTCCGTCGCTGGTTTTCTACGGCCCACCCGGCACGGGTAAAACCACCGTGGCAGACATTATTGCCAAGCAAAGCGGTAAGTTTTTGTGCAGAATAAACGCTACAACTGCGTCGCTAAGCGACGTTAAGGCGGCGCTAGGCAGCAGCGGAAGCCTTGAGGGGCAAGGCGGCATTCTGCTTTATATCGACGAAATTCAGTATTTTAATAAAAAACAGCAGCAGTCCTTGCTTGAATATGTGGAGGATGGGCGTGTTACCCTTATTTGCAGCACCACGGACAACCCCTTCTTTTGCATATACCCCGCCCTTTTGTCACGCTCGGCGGTTTTTGAGTTTAAGGGCGTAAGCGCTTCCGATATGCTTCCCGCCCTTGAAAGAGGCTACGCTATGCTTTGCGAGGAGTACGGGGACAAGCCCTTGGAGGAAGGCGTAACGAGGATAATTGCCACCGCCGTTAACGGCGACGTGCGAAAAGCGCTGTCGCTTCTTGAAAACTGCTACTTTGCCTCGGCAGAGGTAACCGATGCGGAAACGGCAAAGGAGCTTTGCGAGATGACGGGGCTTAGAGCCGGCAGAAACGGCGACGACCACTTTGACTGCCTTTCCGCTTTGCATAAGTCCATAAGAGGAAGCGACCCCGATGCAGCAGTGCATTATCTGTGCCGTGCCCTTGAAGGCGGCGACATAAGCGGCGTTTGCCGCAGGCTTCTTTGCGCTGCCTGCGAGGATATAGGGCTGGCGGCACCCACAGCAATAAGCGTTACAAACGCCTGTGTGGATGCGGCAAACAGGTTAGGTATGCCCGAAGCAAGGCTGCCCTTGGCGGAGGCGGCGATATATCTTGCAACGCTGCCTAAATCCAACTCCGCTTACGTTGCCTACGGCGAAGCCCTGGCAGATATAAAGGCAGGCTTTTGCGGAAGCGTACCAAGGCATTTGCAAAACGTACACGCCGACAGCGAGGGCGAAAAGAGAGAACAGGGCTACAAGTACCCCCACGATTATCCGAACCATTACGTTTATCAGCAATACCTGCCCGATGAGCTGAAGGGCAAGCGTTACTACAGCTTTGGGAACAACCGCACCGAGCAGGCTGCCCGTGAATACCACGAGAAGCTGACGGGCAAAAAACGGTAAAGGAGGCGGCGATATGTCCGAAGAAAGCAAGGCAAGGCCGCTGCTGGACGACGAAAAATACATACCGGACTACGAGGAGCTTTTTAACGAGGAAGGGACAAACGGCGGCGGGAAAATACTCTTTAAGCTGATGAAGCAAAACGCCCTTAAAATTTTTGTTTCCTCGCTTATGTTTATAGTAAAGGCAAGCCCCGTATGGATTATACCGGTGGTAACCGCCTCGGTAATAAACACCGTAACAAACGGCGGCGAGGGTATGATGCAAAGCATACTGTGGCAAACGGGCTTGCTTATGCTTTTGATACTGCAAAACATACCTACGCATATGCTGTACTGCCGTTATTCGGACAGTATGCTTCGCACCGTAGGCGCAGGACTTAGAAACACCCTTATTAAAAAGCTTCAGCACCTTTCCATCTCCTACCACAAGGAGATAGAGTCGGGCAGAGTTCAATCCAAGTTTATGCGTGACATAGAGGCTATTGAGTTTCTTAACCACCAGCTTGTAAAAGGGGTTATCCCCAGCGTTATCAGCATACTTATATCAATGGGCATTACCATTTACAAAAGCCCCATTGTAGCCTGCTTTTTTGTGGTAATTATCCCTCTCAACGTGCTTCTTATAAGGCTTTTTAAAAACAAGATGAGGGAAACAAACCGCCATTTCCGTGAGGAATCGGAGGATATTTCCGCAAAGGTTTCCACTATGCTGGAGATGATACCCGTTACCAAGGCTCACGGGCTGGAGGATTTGGAGATACGCAACCTGCTTGCCAACATCCTGCGCCTTAAGCACAGCGGGCTGGAGCTGGACAGGGCTACCGCCTACTTCGGCTCGGTGGTGTGGGTTATAAGCCGTGGGCTTTCAGCCGTGTGTCTCCTGTTTACTGCCTATCTTGCTATGGAGGGCAAGATGGACGTAGGCGATATCGTTATCTACCAGACCTACTTTAACTCCATAAGCGGTGACGTACAAAGCCTTGTTAACGTTTACCCTCAGCTTACCAAGGGTCTGGAGTCTATACGAAGTGTGTCGGAGATAGTGCTTTCCGACAAGGTGGAGGACAACCGTGGCAAGCAAAAGCTTAAAAAGGTGGCGGGCAACATCCGCTTTGAGAACGTTTCCTTCCGTTATCACGACGGCAAGGAGGACGTGGTAAAGCACCTAAGCTTTGAAGCAAAGCCCGGTGAATGTATAGCCTTCGTCGGCTCGTCGGGCTCGGGCAAGACCACGGTTATGAATATGATAATAGGCTTTCTTGAAGCCACCGGCGGCAAGGTGCTTATCGACGGCAAGGACATAAAGAGCCTTAACCTTAGTGACTACCGTCATAACATATCGGTGGTACCTCAAAACAGCATACTGTTTACGGGCACTATCAAGGAAAACATACTTTACGGTGTGGACGGTGTAAGCGGCGAGGAGTTTGACAGGGTTTTAAAGCTGGCAAACATAGAGGAGTTTTTGCCGCAGCTACCTGACGGCGTGAACACCGTTATTGGCGAACACGGCAACAAGCTTTCCGGCGGGCAAAAGCAACGCATATCCATAGCAAGGGCAATAATCCGTGACCCTCGTATACTGATACTTGACGAAGCAACCAGCGCACTGGATAACATATCGGAGTATCAGGTACAAAAAGCCATAAACGGGCTTATAAAGGACAGAACCACCTTTGTGGTTGCCCACCGTCTTTCCACCATACGCAACGCCGACAGAATAGTGGTTATGGAAAACGGCGTTGCCGCGGAGATTGGCAGCTATGAGGAGCTTATGGAAAAGAAGGGCAAGTTTTTTGAGCTTAAGGAGCTTAGCGAGGTGCGCCCCGCGGAAGAGATGATGTAAAAAATTAAATAATCTCCATAGCAAAAAATTCGAGGACGCATCCCCGAATTTTTTGCTGTTTATTGCATTTTTTCTAAAAACGCCCCGAATAAGACTTAAAGTGCTTATTCGAGGCGTTTGTTTCTTTACCAACTGCCCACAGGGCAAGATTTTCTGTTACTTCTTCTTGCTTTCTTTAACTGCCTTTTTTATCAAAGGAAAAACAGCTTCCTCCCCTTGCTCCGCCAAGACAACAAGCCAGCTTTCCAAAAGCTTGCTTGTTTCGGGATGTATTACTCGGTGTGCTTCGCCGTTGCGAAAATACTCAAGAGGATGGGTGTTTTTATATTCCTTGCCCTTATAGGTTTTGCTGGCGGCAACACGGTCGCAAAACATCTCCGCCACGTAGTTTATGGGCATAGGCACGGGCTCAACCCTTTTGGTGGCGGGGTTAACGTCCGTCCAATACTCAAAATGGTGACGGTTGCGCCCCTTATGGTGCATCCACGCCGTGGAGTAGCCCTTTTCCCTGCGCTCGTTTTCGTTAGGGCTGTAGGTGCCCGCAAAGTACTTTGCGCCCGCAAAGAACTCCACAGGGCTGTACTTGGAAAGGTCGTGCCTTAGGCCCTGCCAAAGGATACCCGCCTTTTTGCAATGGGCTATAACCTTATGACGGTGCTTTGCCACCGTTTTTAAATGCTTTATTGGGTGTGCCATTACTTATCTTCCTTATCGTTTTCAAGATAATCCTGAATAATAAACCTGGGTCTTTCTTTAGACTCAAGATATATCTTGCCCACGTAGGTGCCAACCACGCCTATGGAGGTCATAAGCATACCGCCCACAGCCCATATAGAAACCATAAGGCTTGACCAACCGGGTACGGTCTTATCAAGTAAATGAGCAACTACGGAATATATAAGGATGCCGATGCTTACAATAACCATAAGGATACCAAGCTTTGTTATAAGCTTTATGGGAGTTGTGGAAAGCGAGGTAATACCCTCTATGGAGAAGGCTATCATTTTCTTAAGGGGATACTTGCTTTCCCCTGCAAAACGCTCTGCACGCTCGTAATAAACCACGTCGGAGGGATAACCTATCATAGGAACTATGCCTCGGAGGAAAAGATTTACCTCCTTAAACTCCGCCAGTCCTTCCACCGCCCTTTTGCTCATAAGACGGTAGTCAGCGTGGTTAAACACGGTCTTTGCGCCCATTTTATCCATAACACGGTAAAAGCTTTCGGCTGTAAAGCGCTTAAAAAAGGTATCCGTCTTGCGCTTGCTGCGCACACCGTAAACAATATCGCAGCCTGCGTGGTATTTATCAACCATTTCGTCAACAGCGTTGATATCGTCCTGCAGGTCAGCGTCCATAGATATGGTAATATCCGCCTCGTCCTTAACGGTCATAAGACCGCCGAGAAGCGCATTTTGGTGGCCACGGTTGCGGCTTAGATTTATGCCCGTATAAATGGGGTTTTTCTTGTTAAGCTCAGTAATTATCTCCCAGGTTTTGTCCTTGCTGCCATCGTTAACAAAGGCAATGCGGCTGTCCTTTGCAACCTTGCCCGAAGCAATAAGAGACTCCATTTTAGCAAGCAGGCGTTTGGAGGTTTCGGGAAGAACCTCCTCCTCGTTATAACAGGGAACGACTATAAAAAGTCTGTTAGGACGCATAAGTATTTTCCTTCCTTAATTTGCCTTTTTTAATATTGTACCATCAGTTTAGCGTTTTTTCAATAGGAAGCTGTATTTTTTTAACAATAGGAGTTTTTTTGACGAAAAATGTTGAAAGTATTTTTAAAGTATGATATAATACAGTTGAATTTTTTTACCTTTGGGGGATTATATGAATAACTATGTGATTTTAGCAGACGTTACTTGTGACCTTTCACAAGAAATGCGTAAGGATTTTGGCATAAATGACTATTTAAAGGGCCACGTACATATAAGTGACGGTCGTGATTTTCCTACTGCGCTTGATTGGTCGGAGGTAAGCCGTGACGATTATTATGCCGCCCTCTCCTCTAAAAAGCTTACGGTAAGCTCTGCCCCCCCAAGCCCCGAGGAATATTATCTTGCCTTTAAAAAATACGCCGAGGAAGGCTGCAAGGTAATAAGCGTTTCCATCTCCTCAAAAATAAGCTCCACCTACGGGGTGGCCTGCCTTGCGGCAAAGCGTGTTATGGAAGAGGTGGAGGGAAGCGAAATATATTGCTTTGACTCTTACAGGATGTCCGGCGCCATAGGCTTGCAGGTTATCCGTGCCAAGGAGCTTCAAAACGAAGGCAAAAGCTTTACCGAGGTTATAGAATGGCTGGAGGCCAATAAGCACAGCGTACATCAGATGGGGCCTATTGACGACCTGGTGGTGGTTGCCCGCCGAGGAAGAATGAGTATGGGCAAGGCTATACTCGGCTCTTTTGCAGGGGTAAAGCCAATGGGCGACTGCAACCGTGACGGATACGTTAGCGTGCTTGGCAAGGCTAAGGGGCTTAACCGTGCCCTTGACGTTACGGCAAAGTACGTGGCAGAGGTAGCCGTAGAGCCTGAGAACAGCTACGCCTTTGTTTGCCACACGGATAGGGCTGCCGCTGCCGAAAGGCTTGCGGCTATGGTAAAAGAGATAGGCTTTAAAAAGGTTTACGTTTCCGAATCCTTTTCGGGCTGTGCCACCAACATAGGCACAGGTATGATAAGCGTTTATTTCTACGGCAGTGAAATAGGCGAGGAAATGGATAAGGAAAAAGAGATTTTAACAAAACTTCTTAACGGGTGATTTAATGGTACACACGATAGACGGCGCCGGCTTTAGAAATATGGTAGACTACGCTGTGCGTAACCTTGAAAGGCATTGCAAGGTTATAAACCAGCTTAACGTCTTTCCCGTGCCCGATGGGGATACGGGTACCAATATGGTGACAACTATACACAGGGGGCTTCGCTCTATAAACGAATCTCTTACAGACCTGCCCACCTTTGCAAAAAAGTTTGCAAGGGCGGTGGTTTTTGAGGCAAGGGGCAACTCCGGCGTTATAGTTTCCCAATTTTTAAAGGGGTTGGCAGAAAAGTTTGACAATACAGACACGGTAGACGGCGCTTTGTTTGTTGCCGCCTTGGATAAGGGCGTGGAAAGCGCCTATTCCTCCGTTGCCACTCCCGTGGAGGGGACTATGCTTACGGTGCTGAGAGATGCAACGGAAGCGGTAAAAAAAGAGTTTAACGACAGCCAAAGCGTTAACGATATAATCACTGCCTTTATTAAACACGCAAAGGCGTCTCTTGAAAACACGCCTGAGCTGCTTCCCATACTTAAGGAAGCGGGCGTGGTGGACAGCGGCGGCGCAGGCGTGGTTTATATGTTTGAGGGTATGAAAAAGTATTTGGACGGCGAGGTAATTGAAGCTGACGAAAACAACAGCGACATACCTACCGTTGACTACAATGCCTTTGACGAAAACAGCTCCTTTGAGCTGGGCTACTGCACCGAGCTGCTTATACAGCTTTTAAAGGGCAGGCGCACCTTTGACCACGAGGAGCTTAAGAAAAGGCTTTCGTCTCTCGGCAACTCCTTGGTAAGCACTGCGGAAAACGACAAGGTAAGGATACATATACACACAGCACGCCCCGAGGAAATATTTACCCTTTGCCACGAATACGGTGAGTTCTTGGCTGTAAAGGTGGAGAATATGAGCGTTCAGTACGCTACCACCCACGACACGGTTATGAAAAACACCTCCAAGGGCGGCGGCAGCTTTGCCGTGGTTGCCGTGGCGGCTGACAAGGATATGCAAAAGCTTTTCCTTGATATGGGGGCTGACGTGGTTATCCGTTCCGACAAGGGTATTGCCATTAAGGACTATATAAGCGCCTTTGAGCTTACGGACAAGGAGCATATTATAGTGTTCCCCAACAGCTCGGATGCTATCCTGTCAGCCAGCCAGGCAAAAAAGCTTTACAAAAAGGCTAAGATAACGGTTATTGGCAGTAAAAGCATAGCCTCCTGCTATGCGGTGCTTCCCGCCTTGGACTACGAGGAAAACGATATAGAGCGCACCATTGATTCTATAAAAAGAATACTGTCAGGGCTTTATATAGTTTCCGTGGCGAAAAGAAAAAACACCGTAAAGCACGGCGACCGCATAATAGAGCAAGGCGACTACTACGCCTTTTGCGGCAAGGAGCTTGTTTCCTTGGGTAAAACCCCCGAGGATGCCGTTGCGGAGGCTGTAAACAGTGTTCTTGCCACACGGGATAAGGAAATACTTACCCTGTTTTGCAAGGCAACGGTAAGCGACGAGGTTTTGGAAAGCATTACCGATAAAATTTACTCTGCCGGTCACTTTCTTGAGCTTTCGGTGGTAAGAACCGAAAGTATGCGCACTGATATAACCTTAGCTTTTGAATAATTTAAGGGAGTTTTGGTAATATGAAAAAAATCACAGGAAAGAAAAAGCTGTTCCTTTACGCCTGCTCGGGCCTGGGCGTAAATATGCTTAACGTTATCGTAGGGTCTTATCTTTGCAGCGCCTTGCTTGTAGGCGGTTTTGCCGAGGAGGATATAGGGCGCTGGACCTATGCGGAAAAGAATTTGGTTATTGCTGCCCTTTGGGGCACCTTGGTTATCGTTGCCAAGGTGATAGACGGTCTTATTGACCTGCCGTTTTCTCATTTTATTGATAACCTTAAGACCCGTTGGGGCAGAAGGAAGCCTGCCATACTTATAGGCTTTATTCCTATGATTATTGCATACCTTTTGTTCCTTGTTCCCTTGTCCTCCGAGGCAAACGTGCTTAACACCATTTGGTTTGCTGCCCTTCTTTGCGTTTTTTACGGCTGTTACACTATGACAATGCTGGGCTTTTATTCCACCTTTGCCGAGGTTACGGAGAACGAAACAGACCTTGTATTCCTCTCCAACGCTAAATCCGTTTGCGACGTTATTTATTTTTCCATAAACTTTGCCCTTGTTCCCCTCTTTGTTTCACTGGGCTTTAACATTAAGATAGTTGCCCTCTTCTTCCTTCCCTTGGCGCTTACTATGCTTATCCCCTTCCTTATGCTTAAGGAGGATAAGAAGGCTATAATGGAAGAAAAGGTTACCCGCAAGCGCATATCCATCTTCAAATCCATTATCTTTGCTTTTAAAGATAAGCCCTTTATCCAGTGGCTTTTTGTGCTTTGCGTTATGAACCTTGGGCTTCAGCTTTTCCTAAGCGGTATTAACGAGTATTTTTCAACCACCGATATCAATATGACCTTTGTTATGGCGCCTTGCTTTGCGCCGGTTCCCTTTACCATTATTATCTACAACAAGCTGGTAAAAAAATACGGTCTGGGCTTTGGCTACCGCTACGTGCTTATAGCTTGCTCCGTTGGTATGGGTCTTATGGGCTTTGTACGTTTTCTTCCCGAAAGCTTGCTTTTGCCCTATGCCATCGGCTGCGGTATGATAGTTTCCCTCGCTATCGGCGCATTCTTTGCCGTTACCTACACCGTTCCCGCCCAGCGTGCGGCGCTTCGTCAAAACGAAACCACCGCAGCTTCCTCTATGTACTTTGCTATTCAGGGCTTGTTTGAAGCGGTTTCTGCAGGTATTGCCACAGGCGGTATACTTGTGTTTATGAAAGAATACGGGCTTATTCCCTACCTTACCATAACCGTTGCCTTCTTCTGTATGGCGGCTTGCGTATTGTCCTTCTTCTTGCCTAAGACCATTACTATGATGGGTAAAGAAAACAAATAAAATGAAACTGTTTTTGGAAATTTTTCGCATAATCGGTGCCACAACAGGGCTTCCCTTTAACTGGCTTTTCTTTAAGAGAAAGACCTATTACGAGGACAAAAGCGTGCAAAACAGGCGCATAAAGGGAGGCAAGCTTATTATTGCCAACCATTACAGTCCTCTAGACTACGTGGCAAACTGCTTTACCGTGTATCCCAGAAAGCTGTACGTGGTTACGGGGGAGGATGGATTTAGAAACCCCTTCCGCAAATACGGTATGGTGTTTTTCGGCGGCATTCGTGTTGACCGCCGCACTATGAATATGCACTTTGTGGCGGAAAGCGTAAGAACGCTTAGAAAAAACAAGCTGGTGCTTATTTTCCCCGAAGCGCACAATACCGACGATGGTACTGTTAAGGATTTTTATCCCAGCTACATACTTATAGCACTCCGTGCAAAAAAGCCCATTGTGCCCATAATTTCCGACGGTAATTACGGCTTTTTTAAGCGCTTGCACCTTATAATAGGCAAGCCCATTGACTTATACGACTATCTGCCTGCAGGCAAGCACACCAAGGAGGATATCCCCGTGCTTAACGAGATAGTGCGCAATAAAGTGCTGGAGCTGAGAGAAGAGCTGGACAGGCGTGTTAATAAAAAAGGAAAAGGAAAATCACAGTGAGCGATAAGATTATTGCTATAATTATCATAGGGTTTGCGGCATCGTGCGTTGCCTTCTACTTTATCAATATGTTCGTGGCGGGCAAGATAATAATCGACCTTACCCTTGTAAGAAAGGATGGCGAACATTGGGGTAGAGCTTTAAGCCCCGATGCCCCCCCTAAGCAAAAAGAAATGTACGCAATAGGTGCGTCTTGGAGTGAAGCCAACAAGGCTTTTAAAAAGGACGTGCATATAGTTAACGAGGGGCTTAACCTTTACGGCGAGTATTACGACTTTGGCGCAGACAAGGCGGTTATGATACTTTCCGGTAGGACCGAGTCCTTGATATACGGCTATTACTTTGCTATCCCCTATGCAAAGGCGGGCTTTAACGTGTTGGTTTTTGACCCTCGCAGTCACGGACTAAGCGATGGAAAGTACAACACCGTTGGCTTTGACGAAAGCAAGGACGCCGTAGCCTGGGCTTCCTTTCTTGAAAAGGAGCAGGGCGTAAAAAGCATAGTCTTCCACGGAATATGCATAGGCTCTGCAGCAGGTATGCTTGCCATCACCTCGGAAAGCTGTCCTAAGGCAGTTACCGCTATGGTCACGGAAGGGATGTTTGCCAACTTCCGTTACTCTATGATTAACCATTTTAAGGAAAGAAATTGCAACTTTCCAACCCTTATGTTCTTTACCGATTATTGGTTTAAGCGCTATACGGGGCATAGTATGAAAAAAGGCCCCATCGACCGTATAGGCTCTTTAAACAAGCCTATTCTTATGCTGCAAAGCAAAAAGGACCCTTACTCCACCCACCAAAAGGCAAGCCTTCTTTTTGAGCGTTGCGGAAGCAACGACAAAACCTTGGTGCTTTTTGAGGAAGGCGGGCATTCTATGCTTCGCATTACCGATACGGAAAAGTATGACAACGCTATAAGCGAATTTATTGCACGTGTTTTTAAGTAAGCACAAAGGAGGAATATTATGAATAACAATTACAACCAAAACCAAAACGGCTACAACCAAGACACCAACCAAGCGCCTCCCTCTTACAACCCTAACGGTTATCAAGCGCCGCCTTCTTACAATCCTAACGGTTATCAGGCGCCTCCCTCTTACAATCCTAACGGTTATCAGGCGCCTCCTTCTTACAATCCTAACCCCTACCAAGCTCCAAGCTATAACTACAATTACGATAATAATTACGCTCAACAAACCGCACCTGCGTCTCCCGAGGTAAACGAGCTGGCTTCTTCCTCTCTTACCAGAGGCATAGTGGCTTTGATTTTGGCAGAGATTCCGATTGTCAGCATTGTTGCCATTATTCTCGGCTTTTCCGCTAAGGGCAAGGGGCAAAAAGCGCAAAATTTAGCTAAGCAGCTTTACTGCAAGTGCCCCGCAAAAGCGATTGTGGGTAGAATTCTTGGCATCGTTGGCGGGATTTACGGTATATTTATGACTGTTTTCTGGCCTATTTATATAATCTATATGATTTACATTTTCGGTTTCCTTGGTAACTCCTATTATCTGTAAGGTATAAGCTTCACTTAAAAATTTAAATAGAATTATTTTTTAAATAAGGAGAAAAAATTATGGATAACAATTACAACCCCAACCCCGGCTTTAACTACGGCTACGACCCCAACTACGCTCCCAACATCCCTCAAAAAGCTCCTATGGCACCCGAGGTAGCGGAGCTTGCAGGCGCTTCTCTTACCAGAAGTATTGTTGCTATGATTTTTGCAGAGCTTCCTTTGCTCAGCATTATAGCAATTTTCCTCGGCTTTGGCGCTAAGAAAAAGGCTCAAACAGCTATGGAGCGTGCAAAGCAGCTTAACTGCGAGTGCACAGCAAAGGCTACCGTTGGTAAAATCCTTGGTCTTGTATCGGGCATTTTGGGCATCCTTTGCAGCGTTATTTATGCAATCTATACACTATATTTTGTGATTTTCGTATACCTTATCGCTTCCTTTTAAAAACGCCTGCTTTTAATTTATAAGAAAGGAGTTTTTTGATATGACCAATGAATTTTCTTTATGGCTACAGCAAAATAATCTTGTTGAGCTGTTTACAACCATTGCAGGGGACTCGTTTTATTATAATAAGGAGAAGGGCTTTGGCGCAATAAAGTCTCAAAACCCGTTTAACGTTCAAACCTTTTATTTAAACGACGTAACCGGCTTTGAAACCAAGGACGATGAAATTCGTGTTGCTTGCTGGTCTTGCGGCGGAATGTGGAGTACCGCTCCAAAAGGCACTCGCCACTCCTCAAACGAGTTTTATATGTATTTCTCTTTGGGTAGTCAGCCTCGTATCAAGCTGCAAATCTTCAAGGCGCAAAACCGAAACAACATACCAAGAAGCTCTACCGAGCATTGGAAGATGTATAACTACGCTTGCCAGCTTTCTCAGCTTGCATTCCAGTGCCTTACAACTCCTATGGATAACCCGCCCGTACAAGGGTAAACAAATTATAAAGCCAAAATGCCTCTCGTGGTGTAACGGGAGGCATTTTTCGTTGAAAAACAGCTTCGCTTCTCTCGCACTGTAGCGGTCTACAGACTTTGTCTGTTGCTTTAGCGGTCACAAAAACGATAATACGCAACAAACTCCGCATAAAGCCTTTGATTTTGACACATAATACCAAAAAAACGAAAGAGGTTGTGGATATGAAAACGTTGTTTAGGCTTTGTTTGCTGCTTCTTACCCTTTGCGCCGTCTTTTCTACGGCTGTCTCTGCGGTTTCACCCGCTTTGGAGGTCATACGCAGCGAAACCCGTCTTATCAAATCCTGCGTTAACGGTGAAAGAGTTAGCTTTAACGCTGATGAGTTTGTGTCCCTTACGGGGGCGGAGTTTGAGTATATAACTCTTACCTCTGTTCCCGCTGTATCCGAGGGCGTTTTGAAGCTGGCAGGCGTTGACGTACTGTCGGGTCAGCACATTTCCCTTTCAGGGCTTGCTCATCTTAAGTTCCTTCCCAACAAAAACGCCGAAAAGGACAGCGGCTTTACTTTCACCGTTGCGGCCGATGGCTGGGAGAACAAAGAGCTTGACTGCATTATACGTTTTACAGAAACGGAAAATCTTGCCCCGCTTGCGGCATCCTTAAACCTTTCCACCTATCAAAACGTATGCCTTTCCACGCCTCTTGGCGCTTATGACCCCGACGGTGACGGTATACGTTATGCTATAACTCAGTACCCGCAAAACGGCACGCTTAAAATTACCGAAGGGGTTGCTGTTTACACGCCGTCTTGCGATTTTGTGGGTACAGACAGCTTTGTTTTTTATACAGAAGACAGCTTTGGGAAGAAAAGCGAGCTTGCAACGGCAAAAATCAAGGTCAACAAAAACTCCGGTGGTTTGTATTTTGCCGATATGCAAGGCAGCAGCACCCATCTTTCCGCCATACGTGCCGCTGAACAGTCTATTATGACCTACACTCTTATAGATGACAGCTATTATTTTTACCCGTCAGAGCAAGTAAGCCGCATTGATTACGCAGTAATGCTTATAACCGCCCTTGGAACTTCTCTGCCCGATAAGCCCTATGCAACCGAAATTTTTACCGATACCGCCGCCCAAAGCCGTGTGAAAAAGCTGTATCTGGAGGCGGCTGTTCTGGAAGGCTATATCACAGCGGATGCCGACCTTTTCCGCCCCGATGAACCCATAAGTGTAGCGGAAGCGCTGACCATCACAGAAAAAGCGGCAGGCAAATCACTTGCAAGCTTAGGAAAGCCCTTCATCGAAAACACCAATCGCCCCTTGTCTAAAGAGGAGGCGGCGGTTTTGCTTACAAGTCTTATAAAAGCTGACTAAGGCGCTAGCACGGGCTTTGGACACCGGTAAGCCCAAGAGGTGTTTCGCACCTTAAGGCAACAACCAAAAGCTTTACTCCCTCAAGTCACTACGCCAACACTCAGTTTTCGTGACAGTGCCCTGAATATAACAAAATATAACTATTCGATGCAAAAATGCCTCTCGTTACACCACGAGAGGCGTTTTGTGTTTATTGGTTCTTATTTCCACAGAGCACGCAAAAAGCAAGTTTGTACTCGCTATGTATCAGTGTGTAGCCTTTGGCTCCACACTGTGACAAAAGCACACCCTTTTGGGGTGTGCTTTTGTCTTATTTTAGCTTATTTAAGGCCTTATTGTTATTTAGAAAGGTTTGCAAAGCGCTCGGTGTAATCTCTGGTATACTCGTGGCTTGCTGCATCCCATTCAGCGTAGAGGTTAACGCTACCGTTAAGGTAAGCTCTGATAGCCTCAAGGTCTTGTTCGTTGATAGCAGCTATTGAACGGGTATCACCTGCAAGGTAGTATGCGCCTGCAAGGTTGCTCTTACCGTTACGGTAGTTACGGATAGCTTCAAGGTCAAGCTCGCTTACAACACCGTCGCCGGTGGTGTCGCCAAGAACAACAACCTGAACTTCATCGTATACAACGCCGCCGATTACAAGCTGAACTCTTGCGCCTGTACCAACAAATCTGGTTGCGTAAGCGCTGCCGTCTTCCTTAACGATACGTACTTCAACGTCGATATCATCGGGAGTGGTAAAGCTGTTTACAAAGTATTCGTTGATAAACTCTGCAGTAACTGCATCTACGGAGATACGGCCCTTAACGTTCATAAGGAGGTCGTAGCTCAAAGGAGCAGTAACGCTTGCTGCGTAGTTCTTGCCAAGGTTATCGGGAGATACACGGTCAAGAGGACTGTCTTCCTCAAGTATAAGCTTGTCGGGAATTACAAATGCGTCAAAGCTGGTTTCATAAACGGTGCCGTAAGCTTCATCGTCGAAGTATACACCAAGGGTATGCCAGCCAAGGCATTCGTCATAGGTTGCACTGTCGGTGGTAGGAAGTGCTTCTACGGTGTAGAGGCTCTGGTCAACGAGAAGTCTGGTGCCGTCTTCAAGAACTCTGTAAAGTTTATAGTCGGTTGCAAGAGCTTCGTTAACAATGTACCAGCTCTTAGGAGCAACAAATTCGTAGGTTACTTCTACTTCGTCGCTTACCCATTCAGCGTAAACGGTCACGCCGGATACGGTAACAACTGCGTCTGCTGCAATTGGTGTACCTTCTGCATCAGCACGCCAGCCGGTAAATACGTAACCATCTCTGGTAGGATAGTCGGTGGTAAGAGCGTCTGCAAGAGCAGAGCCAACAAGTGCGATAACAGAAGTGGTTGCGCCGTCTACTGCATCGTCTGCGTTCTTATCAAAGTATACGTAAGACTTAAGAGGTTCAGCATCTGCTTCGCTGGCTACTGCCACGTACTTACCGTATACGTATACGTTGCCTACAAGGCTTGCTTCGTATGCATCAAGCTCTACCTTGAAGCAGCCTGCTTCATCGGTCTTAATGTCGCCGTAGGTGTAGTTGAATGCGCTTACAAAGTCAGCGGAAACAACGCTATCAGCGTTGGTTACGTTAGCATAGGTCATAAGAACTATTGCCCACTGATCCTGTGCGTTTTCAGCATAACCTTCAACGGTAATCTTACCTGTTTCGGGGTTGTATACTGCGGAGGTAATGTCGAAAGGCATTACTACCGTCTTTTCAAATACTGCTCTGTAGGTTGCGCTTTCGGTTACGGTTTCGGGAAGCTCAGGTGTCCAACCAACAAAGCTGTAGCCGTCCTTTGCGGTTGCTACGGGTACGGTGATTGCGTCTGCAAATGCAGTGCCGTCAAGTATGTGGTTGAATTCTACTGCGCCTTCCAAAGTACCGCCTTCGCCTACGGTAAACTTAACGTCATACCAGAGAGAAGGATCTTCTACAAAGCTTGCAGTTATTGTCATATCAGCGCTTACTGTACCGGATACTACGTCCCAAGAATCGAACATATAACCGTGGTCAGCAATTGCTTCGGGATAAGTAATGGTGCTAAGGTCGGTACCAAATTCAACGGTAACTTCGGTAGTGCCTACAAGGCTGCCGTTTGCGCCTGCTACGAAGGTTACGGTATAGGTATTGATTTCGTACTGTGCAGTTACGGTGAGGTCAGCTGTGATGTTGCTGAAGTCAACGTCCCAACCTGTAAAGGTCTTGCCTTCTACTGCGGGAGCGGTAGGAGCAACTGCTGCCATACCATAGCCTACGCTCTGTTCAGAAAGAACTGTGCCGTCTTCACCTAAGAAGATTACGGTAAATACCTGTTCGGAGTAGCGAGCAGTAACAGTAAGATCGGAAGTTACGTTATCAAATGCTACGTCCCAACCTGCAAAGTTCATACCCTCAACAGCAGGAGCTTCGGGAGCGGTTGCTGCTGCGCCGTGTTCTACGGTTTCTTCCTTAACGGTTTCGCCGTTTGCTACGAAGGTTACAGTGTACTTGTTGATTTCGTACTGTGCAGTAACGGTGGTATCGGCAGTGATGTTGTCAAATGCAACGTCCCAACCCTTGAAGGTGTAGCCTTCTACAGCAGGTGCTTCGGGAGCGGTTGCTGCTGCGCCGTGTTCAACGGCTTCTTCCTTAACGGTTTCGCCGTTTGCTACGAAGGTAACGGTGTAGGTATTGATTTCGTACTGTGCAGTTACGGTGGTATCGGCAGTGATGTTGTCAAACGCAACGTCCCAGCCGGTGAAGGTGTAGCCTTCTACAGCAGGTGCTTCGGGAGCGGTTGCTGCTGCGCCGTGTTCTACGGTTTCTTCCTTAACGGTTTCGCCGTTTGCTACGAAGGTAACGATGTAGGTATTGATTTCGTACTGTGCAGTTACGGTGGTATCGGCAGTGATGTTGTCAAACGCAACGTCCCAGCCGGTGAAGGTGTAGCCTTCTCTTACAGGGTCAGCAGGAGCGGTTGCTGCGTTATTAAGAGCTACGCTCTGTTCAGAAAGAACTGTGCCGTCCCAGTCTACAAAGGTTACGGTAAATACGTTTGCTTCCCACTTAGCGTAAGCGGTATAACCGCCGGCGGTAATAAGGGTACCGTCTGCGATTTCTGCGCCGTCTGCATCAGCTGCCCAGCCTGCAAAACCGTAATTGGTTCTGGTAGGATAGTCAGAAGTGAGAGCGGGAATAATTTCATCATTAATATATACGAGAGTTTCGGTAGTTGCGCCGTCTACTGCGTCGTCAGCGTTCTTATCGAAGTAGAGATAGGTCTTTACTCTCTCTGCGTCTGCTTCGCTGGCTACTGCGGTGTACTTACCGTATACGTATACGTTGCCTACAAGGCTTGCTTCATATGCGTCTATTTCTGCTACAAACTTGCCGTCTTCTGTCTTTACAGAGCCGAAGGTGAAGGTGTATGCAGAAACGTTTGTAGAAGCAGTTACGCTGGAGGCATCTGCTACGTTTGCATAGGTCATAATGGTCATATTCCACTGATCCTGTGCGTTTTCAGCATAACCTTCAACGGTAATCTTACCTGTTTCGGGGTTGTATACTGCGGAGGTAATGTCGAAAGGCATTACTACCGTCTTTTCAAATACTGCTCTGAAGCTGAGGTCTTCTTCAACTGTTGCAGGGAAGGAAGGAGCCCAGGTTACAAAGTAGTAGCCGTCATTTGCAACGGGAGTGGGAAGAACAAGGTCTGCAAATGCAGTGCCGCCCTTTACCTCAAGAACGGTGGTGCCGCTGAGGCTGCCGCCGTTATCTGCAGTGAAGGTAACGGTAAAGGTGTTTCTTTCCCAGTTTGCATAAGCTGTATAACCACCGGCAGGCATAAGGGTGCCGTCTGCGATTTCGGTGCCGTTTTCGTCAGCCGCCCAGCCTATGAAGGAATAGCCGTCTCTGGTAGGTTCGTCTGCAGTAAGGGCGGGAATAATTTCGTCATTAATATATACGAGAGCTTCGGTAGTTGCGCCGTCTACTGCATCGTCAGCGTTCTTGTCGAAGTAGAGATAGGTCTTTACTCTCTCTGCATCTGCTTCGCTGGCTACTGCGGTGTACTTACCGTAAACGTATACGTTGCCTACAAGGCTTGCTTCGTAGGCATCAACTTCTGCCTTGAAGTAGCCGTTTTCGGTCTTAATTTCACCATAAGTGAAGGTGTTTGCGGAAACACAGTTTGCGCTTACAACGCTATCAGCATCGGCAACCTTAGCATAAGTCATAAGAGTAACGTGCCACTGATCCTGAGCGTATTCAGCATAGCCTTCAACAGTAATTTTACCTGTTTCGGGGTTGTAAACCGCAGAAGTGATATCAAAAGGCATTACAACATCCTTGTTAAAGGTTGCTGTAAAGGTGTAGCAATTATCAACAGCGGAAGGGAACTCAGGATTCCAACCGATGAAGGTGTAGCCACTGTTGGGAGTTGCGGTAGGAACGTCAACGGAAGCGAAATCAGCGCCGAAGAGAACGGAGATTTCCGTATTGCCGCTAAGATAACCGCCTACGCCTGCCTTAAAGGTAAGGGTAGTAGTAAGAGGAGCATAAGCGCTCTCGCTGTCGTCAACAGCAACGAACTTAGCGCCAACGTAAACACTGCCCTTAAGGGTAGCAGGGTCAGCTTCAACAGTGTAGCTGAAGTCAGTGCCGTTTACAAGAACGTCACCAAGCTCAACAGTACCGTGGTAAAGAGTGGTGCTGCCGTCAACAGGGTTAGCGGTGTTGGTAACACCGGTATATATTCTAAACGCAACGTTCCACTGAGGCTGAGCAATATCGTCAACAGTACCGGTAATGGTAATGAAGCCATCCTTATACTCTGCCTTGTCAATGGAAATGAGGTCCATAGTCTCCTCGTTTGCCTTCACGAACACAGCCTTGAAGGAAAGGTCGGAGTTAATTATATAGTCGTCAGCAGGAATCTCAGGAGTCCAGTAAGCGAACTTATAGTCAGCGCTATAG
>JAZSLS010000105.1:0-8790 GCA_045535465.1 Eubacteriales bacterium | reverse complement strand
CTTTTTGAATTTATAAATTTTAAGGGGCTGTAAAACGTTTGTTGTGCCACAAATTGTACGGACAGCACAAAAAGAACCCCTATGGAAAACATTGAATTTTAAGCGACATACTGACTTCGTTTTTCAAGCGGAGTCAGTTTTGTTTTAGTTTGAATACGTTTATTGTACAGACGAATGGTATTTTCTTGACAATACGACCTGCAAGCGGTATAATTGATTTGTAAAACAGGATATATGTAAGCTTTGGATAGAAAAACTGTTTTTACCATTTCGTCTATTTTGAAAGGAGTACGAACGTATGCGCAGAAAGCTTATTGCCCTTTTGCTCTTCCTTGCCCTTGTGGTGGGTGGGCTGCAGCCGCTTATAGACCTGAACTCTACCACTGCGATGGCGGCACAGACTCTATACGTTTTTGACCTGAAGAGCTTTATCAATTCCCTGCCCTCGGAGGGAACGGTAAGATACGATTACCTAAAGCTTGCGACGGCGCTTCAGGGGCTAGCCAACAGAGACACGCCAAGGCTTTATTACAAGTTTAACGGCTATGCCCATGACCAGGACAGCTACTGGCTTAACAAGCTTTCTGAAGATGGCGAGTTTTTATCCTCCTACACAAAGACCGAGATAAAGGATTTCTGGGAGTTGCTTGATATGTTCCGCCCCTACACCAAGGGACTTGTGCTGTGGGATTCAGCAGTGCCGTCAACAAGCAACGTTGCATCTACCGTTGCAGGCGCAGACAGTCTTTTGCCCGTCAGGTTTGACACCTCTGTGGGCAGTCTGTACAATGCGCTGATGCTGCACGGCTACACAGACAGCGACGTAAAGGTAAATCTCTTTAACAAGTTTACGGGCAGCGGCACCATACCAGGCACTTCCGTTGCCTCCACGGGCTCTGCCAAGAACGATGCCTATATATGGGCAAAGACTCTGTATCTTGACACGGGTAAGACCCACGCCACCAAGATGACCTACAGCGTGGATGCCTGGGTGCTTGGTGCGTCCACCACCAACACAGGCACCTCCGGATACAGACAGAGTGCAGGTATGATATCTGTCAAGTACCCTAAGGTTATGACCCTTGGCAGCAGTGCCGAGATAGAGGTAACGGTGCAGAATACGGGTCTTGACACCTGGGGCAGCGGCTCTATGTACCGACTGGGCACCCTCAGCGGTGATTTTACGTGGAAGGACAGCGTTAACCCCAGCTACCCCGGAGGCAGAGCTTTTCTATCGCAGAACGTTTCTCCCCTTGGGGTATACACCTTTAAGTTCACCATAACCGCCCCCAACACCGTGGGTATGCACACCTTCGGAGCACAGATGGTGCAGGACGGCGTTAAGTGGTTTGGCACCAAGCTGTATCGGGATATAATGGTGGTAGACGGCAACACAACTGCCGTTGATCTAAACGCCGAGGGCGTTGTTACCGAGGATACCTATACCTCCACCCACAACAGTCAATACACGGCGGCGTCCATTCCTAATATGATGAAGCCCGGTGAGAACTACAGCATTTCCATAACAGTAAAGAATATAGGCACCAACACCTGGACAAGCGCCGCAAGCTACCGACTTGGTAAGCAGGAGGGTGACTTTACGTGGACGAACGGCGGCAACAGAGCGTATTTGACCAGCGACGTTGCCAAGAATGGCACCCACACCTTTAACATCACGGTTACCGCACCTGCCAAGGCAGGTAATTACAGGATCAAGGCACGAATGGTGCAGGACGGTGTAAGGTGGTTTGGGCCTATGCTTGAGTACGGAGTTGCGGTGGTAGACGATACAAGCTACACCCCCACGCTTGAGACCGTAGGCACCGTTCATACCGTTACGGGCGGCTCCTCCACCACTGCCGGCTACAGCGATATGATGAACACTATGCTACCCAACGCAGACTATTTTATAGCAGAAAAGGCGTTTTTCTTTGACCTGTCTCCCGACGGTGCTATTGCACCTATCGACGATCGCTCCCAACCTGTGGGCACAGACCTTGCCACCCTGCGTAAGCTTTTGTCCTCCCAGCAGACCAAAGCGGCAGGCAAGGTATTTACAGTAAGCGGATTCGTGCCCTGGTGGTGCAAGTACAACACCTTCTCTGACAGCTCCTCCACTATGGAGCCCGTTATATCCGAATGGACTATGGTGGACATCATATCCGAATACTTAGGGCAGGTGGATGCAGATGCATACGGCTACACAGGACTTTCCAACGCATCTGTTTTCAGTAAGGTACCCCTTAACGCCGAGCTGAAGCAAAACAACAAGGGCGTAAATGACAACCTTAGCTACAACGCAAATACCGAGTATATTATGTTCTATATGGGCGACTACGACGCCGCCTCCTGGACGAGCAGTATGCTGCCTACCATGTGGGATGACCCCGAGCGTGGTACACTTCCCCTTGCGTGGCCCATATGTGCAGACCTGTCACAGCGTGTTCCCCACGTATTCAACTACCTTTACGAAACGGCTACTGCCAACGACTTTTTCGTTAGCGGCGACAACGGCACAGGCTATCTTAACCCTATGAAATTGTCCAGCAGTGAGCTTACCGCCTGGACTAACCACAACATCGCATCCAACGAAAGGTTTGATATTGATATAACAGGCTTTTTGATAGCAGGCAACTCCGGCACCATTACTACCGCCGTGCAGAGTGCATACAATAAGATATCGCCCTACGGCGTGGTATATCAGGGCGGCGTTGCAGGCGGCGGTCTGTACGGCAACACCCCCTACGTTAACTACTACGATATCGGCAACGGCATCACGTCCGCAAACGCTGCCTCGGTTGCGGCGACTATAAACGGTCAGCTTGCCAAGAGCAAGCAGTTTCACGTGTTCCGCAGTATTTTAACCAAGCCCTCAGTTATTAACGATATCGTGGATGCCCTTAAGGCAAACTACCCCGGCACCAACTTTAAGGTAGTATCTCCTTATACCTTTATGGGCTTGTTTGAAGCAAGTAAGGGCGGCACCGTCCAGCCATCCACCAGAAACGCAGAGATTATGGAGATAAACGCTCCTGCCAAAATGGAGGCAGGCAGTACTGCTACCATATCTGTTCTTGCACAGAATCTGGGTGCAGAGGTATGGAGGGAATCCACCCAGCACCGACTTGGCAACAGGGACGATTCTGCATCTGCCTTCCTGTTTAACGGTCCCAACACCAATCGCATATTCATCCCCTCCTCCGCCGCGGTGTATACGGGTGAGGTACATACCTTTACCGCAAGCATTACGGCGCCTGCCAAGACGGGCACGTACACGCTGACACTGGGCATGGTACGGGATGGCGTGGCTTGGTTTGGCAACACAAAATCTGTTACCATCACCGTTGTAGAGCCCGCCCCGAAGCCACAGTTTGAGCTTGTTACGGGCTCGACGCTGACGATGTCAAACTCGGTGCTTAAGGGCGTAAACCTTGGCACCAACGCCGGTTATATCAAGGCACAGTTCAAGTGCGAGGTTACGGTAAAGAATGCAAGCGGTGCCGCTTTAGCGGACAGTACCGCCGTGGGCACGGGCTATACCGTACATCAGGTGGACGGCACGGGCGTTGCCACAGTAGTGGTTATAGGCGACGTTAACGGCGACGGTATGGCAAGTGCTGCCGACCTGGTGTCGATAAAGGCCCATCTTACGGGACGTAACACTCTTACAGATGCGTTCTACGAGGCAGGAGACTATAATTCCGACACCCTTATCAGCACCGATGACTACCTGTCAATGAAGGTGCTTATCAAAAACGGCGCATAATGCTGATTCAAGAAAAGAGCCTAAAAGCTCCCTCCTGTCCCCCCTGTTGCGCCCCACATCTACTTGCTTGCAATAGCGGCGCTGTCTCCGAGGAATAAACGAGAATAATTGGAAAGATTACATTTGAATTATTCTAAACAATAAAAGAAACGTATCACAACGCAAGAAAGATACATGCACAAAGCAAGTTTTTAACCTCAATATTCAAAGCGAAACCCACATATCTGGGCAACACTATACCGATAAGCGGTAACGGAAACCAAACAAACGATAAGTAATAACTCTTATACAATCGGAGGATAAAGCTATGGCAAAAAGGATTTCATTATTGTTGTTAACGGCAGCGCTTGTTTTTTCAATGCTTGGTGTATTTGCATCAACTGCCGATACGGAGGCTTTTGCACTTGCGTTGGGCGACGTTGACGGTGACGGCCAGGTTGGCGTTACAGACTACATCGCTTTAAAGATGCACGTTAAAAACATAAGCCCATTGCCCGAAGAAAAAAATAAGTCTGCTGACCTTAATGGCGACAATGTAATTTCTTCGATAGATCTCATAACGTTGCAAATGCACATAAAGGGATATATCGAGCTTGAATGTAATCACAGCTATACCGACTGGGCAGAAACAGGCGACTATAACTGCCTTGGTCAAAAGATAACAGAGCGTTCTTGCAGTCTTTGTGAGGTAAGCGAGCAGTCCGTTACGGATAGCGGTGCCGCAATAAGTTCATTGGACGGTAAAAACGTAATGTTTATAGGTAACTCGTTTATCTATTACGGTTATTGCGTTAATAACGGTAGCCAAACCAAAACCGACAACGGATATTTCAAACAGCTTTGCAAGGCGAACGGAGAAAACGTAAACGTTTACGACTACGCTTGGGGCGGCAGAAATCTTGATTACATCTACGAAAACTATCTTGTAGACTGTACCGATGACTTTTTATCTACTATAGACTACGTTTTCATCTCAGAAGCAGGCGAGAACAACTCCGGTCTTGCGTCCGACGTGCAAAAGATAATGAAGCTTTACCCCTCATCCAAAACAAAGTTCTATTATTTATGCCATTCCTACACTTATCAGGCAGGTCACAGCAATATCAAAAACGCATTCTCCTCTCTTCAGGATAAAGGCGTTGATATAGTAAACTGGGGTCAATTGGTATACAACGTTTGGAAAGGCACCGAAGCAGTTCCGGGCGGCACCAAAACATATAACAAAGAAACCTTTATTGTAAACAAGAACGATACCCACCACGAAAATATGCTTTCGGGTTATATAACCGCACAGATGGCATATTGCGCCATCACCGGTAAGAGCGCTGTCGGTCAAAGCTACGCATTCTGTACAGACAGCACGATAAACAGCAAATACGATGCCGCTGCGTTCATCTCCAGCTATTACAACTCGGGCACCACCAATTTTGATGATGTGTTCTGTTCCGTACCTGATATGTTAGGGCTACAAAAGCTTATAGACAAGTATTTGGAAAAATACAACCTGCCCGTGTTTGAAGGCGGCTTGCATAACGATATTGAGTATAGCAATACCGCTAACGACTATGCACTTGCTTCTGCAGGGCTTAAAGCATATGAGTGCGTATTATGCGGAGCTGTAAGCCTCAAGACCGCTGACACAGGCGGTGTTAACCATATGTATATAAGCGCTGATACCGTAAGCGCCGCAGGGCATACTTCTGTTAAGGAATATATGCTTGCAGGTCTTGGTAACGTTTTCTATCAAACTGAAACCGGCTGGGGTCGTTCCGGTTATGCTTCCATTCAGGGGATGGCTGCTTCGTGCGATGGTGTGCGTGGAAGTGCAGGCAAAACAAACGGCAGCGAAACGTATTGGAAGGTGAAATCACTAAGCGACGCATATAACGCAAGCGGTGATACTGCTGCAAGTGGCGAAACGGCTTACGTTTCACTTATCGGCTATGATTTTACCAACGCAGTTAGCGCAAAGGGCGTTGGCTTGTTCTTCAACAGAGTAAACGCACCCAAGGCCTTCGACGTTTTGGGCGGTACCACTAAAGCAGACGGCAGTATAGAGTGGAAAGTGCTTGCATCCTTTGATAACAGCCAAAGCTATATGGTTTACGACGATATGACGGTGGCATATTTTGCCGACTTTGATGCTTCACAGATTGATTGCTTGCAGCTGGGCATTAAACAAATAACCAACAAGGTATTATTCATTTCCGAATTCGAGCTGTACGAGTAATAATAGCAAAATCACCCCAAGAAACCGTTAGGCTTCTTGAAATATAGGCACCGTCAAGCGGTAGTAAAGGTTAAAAGAATACACTGCATTTAAATAGCCAACCTCTAAAAAGATTAAGAGGTTGGCTGTTTTGTATATGAAAAAGGCTGTAAAAAATGAACCGAACCGTTAAAAACGGGCAACAAAAACCCCTCCTTTGGTTTTCAGACCAGCGGTTATTTGCGTTATATAAAACGCTTTCAAAATTTCGTTTTTGTTCATAATATCGTAACTTTCTATATGTATATTTTCGTTGCCCTGCGTGGTATCCTCTAAGCGGAAGGGGCGCAAGGCGTAACCCCTTACCGCTTTTAATTACTGTTGAATAACGGCGTTACTTTGGACGGTTGCCGTTATTCTTTTTTTATTTGCCTATTTTTGCACTTTTTACAATTTCAGCAGCTTCTTTGTAGGAGGGTTTTTTATGTAAGAAGGTATTATCACGTGATTACAGACCAATTTTAGCGCATTACAACGCTACTTAGGACAAGCGTTGCAATTTATTTTCGTAATTCGGCAACTGTTTTATCAATTTAGTTTTTAACGATAACCAATTTTTACGTTGGGATTTTTGCTGAGAATAAAGAGGACTATTTTATGAACCTCTTCATCAGACTTGCCTCTCAATTCTAATTTGCACAAAACTCTGTGTTTGCCCTTTTTATCAACATACTTCAAAGCACGTTCGTTTTCAATAAAGTTTGTCCTGTGGATATACTGATAAACTTGGGTAATATCCTCATAGCCCAAAAGTCTTTCCTTGCCTTTTACGAATATCCAACTATTCCCAAGACGAACCTTGTTCTTCAACACGGGAACAGCTCCGTCAAAGTCCGCCTCGATCTTAGGAAGACTGCCGCTCGTTTCAATATCCGCATAAAACTTCTTTGATTTGTACCACGGTAATAAACTTAATCCCAATATCACTAAAAGCACTATCAAACCAACGTACTCTACATCGTTACCTGCCATAGCAGAGATCACAAAGATAACCGAAAGAGCTGCCATAAAAATGGTCAAAACCAGCCACCAAAATTTATACGCAGACATAAATTTTTTCATTTTTTCATTCATATTTTCGTATCACTTTCTGCTTTTTTTGTATTCTATCACACTTTAGCCCATAATTCAAGCGAATCGTTCGGTTTCAAACAGGTAAAAATGAGTTTCAACAATCATCAAGGACAAGACCTTGGGTATTTCAGACCGCTGACAAAGGCACAGAACGTGAAAAAGAGATTCCGTTATATCAATTTGCCAATTAACCATATTAAAAGAACGACTATAAGCGCCAGAACACCAAACGAGATTAATAAAAATAATTCCCAGTCTGCTCTTTCCTTGTTTAGAAATCTTCGTTTGTATTCATACCGTTGTGCAGTATATCTTATGGCATCAAAAAGAGTATCCTTGCATACTTTTTTCGGTGAATTTTTTTGTGATTTTCTTAAAATTTTGTTGATACGTTTTTCGATTCTTGATAGTATTTTTTGCTCTTCGTATATATTCCATACCGATATGCGCACGCTCAACTTTGCCAATAAAAAACGCATATTGTCTGCAATATTCATAACTTACAATATCTTTTTGGATAGGTGCAACAGAAAGAATGATAAGGTGGTATCTGTTTCTTACGTGATGATACCCTTTTTTCTCTTTTACGATCTAAAGCCCTGTCGATTTCGTTGAATATAGCGGTATTCCCTGTATTTCCGATTCGTTCATCTACCGATTCTTCAAAATAGCGTTTAGAAACGGTGACTTTTATACCATTATCTTCAAGCTGTTCGCTATATTTTTCTAAAACTGCATTTGCTTTTTCTATTATTTCTTGCACTTTGTCACCATCTCTCGATTTGATAATTAAATACAAACATAAAATTGCACCGATTTAAATATCAATCGTTTTTTTGCCAAGCTGATAGAATGCTACTGCGGAAGCGGCGGCAACATTAAGGGAATCTACACCGTGATACATTGGTATTTTCACGGTAAAATCACAACCTGATATGGTCTCATCCGAAAGCCCGTCCCCCTCTGTTCCCATAATAACGGCAAGCTTCTTTTCGGCTGTAAGCTTGGGGTCGTTAATAGAAAGAGAATTATCCTTAAGTGCCATAGCAACGGTTTTGAACCCGAGAGCCTTTATTTCATCAAGACTGTTGTCGGTTAAAAACGTCCATTCTATCTGAAACACGGTGCCCATACTGACTCTTGCGGCACGTCTGTACAAAGGGTCGGAGCACCCGAGAGTGAGAAGCACCGCATCCATTCCAAGTGCCGCAGCTGAACGGATTATGGCACCCACGTTGGTCGGGTTCATAACTTTATCCAGTATAACTATTCTGCTTTTGTTTTCGCATATTTCTCTTATCTCCGGCAGGGGTTTTCGTTTCATAGCGCACAGCATACCCCTCGTGAGCTTGAAGCCTGTGAGCTTTGTCAGAATATCAAATTCGGCACAAAAAACAGGAACACCTTTTATTCCGGTAAGAATATGCTTCCCTTCCCCATCGATATGTCTTTTCTCAATAAGGCATGAAACCGCCTCATATCCGGCATCAAGAGCCCGCTTTATAACCTTTGGGCTTTCTGCTATAAACAAGCCTTTTTCGGGGAACTCTCTGTTTAATAGCTGAGCTTCGGTTAACCGTGCATATACATCCAGCTCGGTAGCTTGAAAATCTGTTATTTCTATCAGGAAAACAATTACTATAAAATCCGAAAGGGGCTGTTTAATTCATTGACTATGGAG
>JAZSLS010000097.1:0-6987 GCA_045535465.1 Eubacteriales bacterium | reverse complement strand
CCCACCCCCGGCCTTTATATGGCTACCAGCAGTTCAAAATATGTTTATACCACCGAAACAGGCACTGCTTACAACAACACTATGCCTCGTTTTACTATGTTTGAGGTGACAGATATTTGCTCCAACGGCAGACTTAAGGTTAAGTACACCTCCGGCTCCACTACCATTACAGGTTATATCACAAACAATTCTGACAGAGTTGTGCAGATATCAGCCTCTCAGGTAGATGGACTTGACAAAGCAGTTGCCGCAGCAGACGCTATTTACTTTGGCGATTACAGTGAAAACGTTCTTTCTCTTATCCGTGCAAAGTACGCAACGGCAAAAAGCTTGCTTGCTTCCTCTACTTCCTCCTATCAGCAGAAAAAAACTTGTGCAGATGAGCTTAATGCCCTTATCGCAAGAAAAGGCGAAGGTACACTTGTAAGCGAGGGCTGTTACATTACAGCTTTTAACAAAAAGATAACTACGGCAGACTGTAATATCTTTACTCCCTCCTTCGGCACAATTACAGCCGACAAGGCTAACCATAAGTGGACTACCAATATTATAGCTAAGTACGATGCCACCGAGGCGGCTTACATAATAAAATCCATAGACCTTTGTCCGGGCAATAACGTTACCGACGTTACAATAGCTTCTGACGAAATACTTATAGCCGTACATCAGGACACCACCAACAGCGCTTGTAACAGCCTTAAAAACGGCAAATACATAGGCGGCGCTAAGGTGGGTGATGCACTTACCTTTGTGGGGGCCGACCCCAAAGCAGGTACTATTGCCTGCGGTGCTTATTTCACCTACGAAACTCGTAGCATCCCCGGAGACGCAAACGGCGACAAGATAATATCTTCTACCGATTATATTCAGGTAAAAAGCCATTGTAACTCCTCTGTTCTTCTCAAGGGTGACGCTCTCAAGAGAGCAGACTTTAACGGCGATGGCGTTGTTTCAAGCGCAGATTTAATTGCAATTCGTAAGATTTGTACGGGCAACTAAATAACCCCAATACAAAATGCCTTCTGTTTAACAGAAGGCATTTTTTGTATAACCGAAGGATGAATGTTGCAGCGCTAACGCCGTTTTTGCTAGCCTTTAATCTTATAAGAACCGCTTACGTGTCCTTTAAGAAGGATATAGTCATTAGTGGAAACCGTGCCGTCAGCATCAACGTCGGTAGCGTAGTCGTAAGCTCCGCTTACCGTCATAGAGCTTTTAAGCACCTGGCGAACAGAGGTATAGTCGCTGGCAGAAATAACGCCATCGCCATTAATGTCACCTGCAACAACGATATCGTAGGAAACAGAAACGTTACCGTTTACAACTATATTTACGGTGTGACCTGTACAGAGAATATCTGTATCGGCTACCACTTCCCCTTTTGCATTTCTTATTTCCATATATTGACCGTTTTCGGAAAACTTTTTCTTTGCTTCGGCAACATTTGTGCTTTCGGTAAAGCCACGGAAAGCTTTATCGGAAAGCTTGGATATAGAAGAATCGCCGGAAGTGATGTCCGTAGGTGCAAGAGGAATACCGCCGTTAACAAGGATATGAGCCTTTGCGCTTACAGCGTTCTTTTCAAGATATATACCGTTGAAGGTAAGCTTATCGCCTACGGCTATCTTATTGGCATAGCTGTAATTATCATAGGAAACGTGGATAGCAAACAAAACGTTGTTGCCGCTTACGGTAACAGACTTGGCATCACCGCTTCTGTAAACGCTTGTTACACTGTAAGTACCATCGGAATTTGGAGCACATACGAAAGCATCCCAATAAACAGCAGCAAACGCCGTACCTTTAGAGGATGTCCAAATAGTAGCGTTGCTTTCGTTGGTGGTACCGTTTATATCCTTTACAGGGATATATTGAACGTCATCGGGATACGCATTATAAGAGCCAAGCATTATTATTGCAGAGGAGCTTGCCGAGTTGGCCGCACCTTTTGCGGTAACCGTTACCTTTACGTATTTACCCTTTGTTTGGGCGGGGATAGTAAAGCTTGTTGCCGTACCCGAGCCGGAGGCTATGGTAGTGCCCGTGCTTGTAGCAGTTTCACCGTTATATGCTACGGCGGTATAGCTGTAGCTAGTCGCCTGAGAGTCCTTAGCCCAAGAAACGGTTGCGGTAGAGCCGTATGCCAAAGAGGAGGGTGCTGTAATAGCAGGGTCGCTTACTGCAGGCTCGCCGCCGTCTTTTAAATAGTTGATATAAACGTAGCCGCTTATACCGTTATATGTAGTGGTAGCCCAGCTGCCGTTGATGGTACCTATTTTAAGATAGGTGTTGTTGGGGATGGTAGCTAAGAGAGTGCTTGAGGAAGAATTGGAGGCACGGAGGTTAAGACCGCCGTCGCTGCAATAAACCTTACTATACTTGCCGGGCTCTACATAAAAATCATCAATCTTGCCCTTAGGTGCAGAAGAATAGGTACATACCGCCAAATTCTTAAGCTGACTGAAAATAAGGCTTATGGTGTAATAGCTGTTTGTTCTTGAAGAGCTGTTGGGGTCATTAACTCTTATATAAGTAGTACCGTCCTGAATTTTGATACCCGAGAGAACAATATAGTGACCACCGGAGGTAAAGGTACCGGGGCCCATAAGAGCAATAACGGGGTTACCTGCTTTGAGAGCGTTGATAACCTGAGTCTGAGTGCTTATATAGGACATAGTAACGCCGTAGTTTTTACAAAGGATACCAACGGTAGAAAAATCAAGACCGCTGCCGTAGTAATAACCGTTTTTACAGCACCAGGTGAAGAGAGTGTCGGGATTTTGGCTGGTATTACCGGTAAAATACTCAACAACCAAGGATGCACTTGCCGCACCGCAGCCTGACGATTTACAAGACCTGTCCGTACCCCATCTGACTGTAGTGTAGTTATACTGATAGTCTACGGGAACACCCAGCTTTCGCTCAAAGGTGGTTGCCGCCCCTGCCTGAATAGCAAACATAGGTACAAGCATAAGAGCCACCAGTAATAAAATAAAAGGCTTTCTTAAATATTTTTTCATAACGTACCTCCGTAAAGAGTTTTGGTAATTTTCTACCAATAACATTCTATCACATCTGAAAACAAATCACAATAAACGGAAGAGATATATTTGTGCGCTTATTTTTGTGCTTTTTGCACAAAAAACGCTTTTGAAAAGAAAAATTTAAAAAAAGCTGTTGACAAACGTTGTCTACTGTGTTAGACTCTGCGTGTCGAACGAGTTAGACAAAAATGAACGGAGGTACATATTTATGGAAAACACGCCTAAGGTTTTTGAAAGCGAATATAAATTTTGTCTTATACTTTGGGAGAATGAACCCCTCCCAACCACAGAGCTTACTAAGCTTTGTAAAGCAAAGCTTGATTGGTCAAGAACTACTACTTATACCGTTATAAAGCGTCTTTCGGAACGAGGCGTTGTTAAAGTTGAAAACAGCGTTGTCACTTCCCTTGTCAGTAAAGACAGCATACAGCTTTCCGAAATGGAGGAGCTTATTGAAAAACGCTTTGAAGGCTCGTTACCTGCCTTTATTGCAACTTTTGCAAAAAAGCAAAAGCTAAGCAACGAGGAGGTTGAGCAGCTTAAAAAGATTATTGAAAAAGGGGGTAAATAAGTATGCTTAACCTATTTGTGGAGGTTGTAAACCTTAGCATTGTTTCCGCTTGGCTGATACTTGCGGTTATTCTGCTTAGGATAGTAATTAAGCGTATTGCTCCCCGCTGGACAATTTGCTTACTTTGGGGACTGGTGGCAATTTGCCTTGTTGTTCCCTTCTCTTTTGAAAGTAATTTCAGTATAATACCCAGCAGACAGCCTATTATACTTGAAGATTCTCCCGATACGCAAGCACCAAGCGACGAGGTTTTGACGGACAGCTCCTACGACGCAGGTGAGCAAACACAAAACTCCATTCACATAAACAGCGGCTTTGCAAACCTGGACAACCGTCTTAACGCCATTATAGAAAGCTACAAAGAAAACTCTGCCGTTACCGAAAACGTTGAGAGCGAACCCGTAGCCGAAAAAAGCGGCAGATCGGTTCTTGAAATTGCAAGCTACGTATGGTTTACGGGCTTTGTACTGATGCTTGGATATTTTACCGTTAACCTTATCTCCTTGAAGATAAGACTAAAAGGAGCAACCAAGTATTACGACAGGGTTTATTTGAACGACGTTGTTCCCTCTCCCTTTTTGTTTGGACTTATAAAGCCGAGAATATACCTGCCAAGCGACATATCCGACGAAGCGGAAAGATACGTTTTAGCCCACGAAAAGGCACATATAAACCGATTTGACCATATAGTTAAGCCCTTAGGCTTTGTACTGTTATCCCTGCACTGGTTTAACCCTTTGGTTTGGATAGCATACTTCCTTTTAGGACGTGACATTGAATACGCCTGCGACGAAAAGGTTATAAAAAACTTTAACGAAACAGAACGCAAGGCTTATGCCTCTGCTTTGCTGGAGTGCGGTGTTACCGCAATAGGCATTACCTGCCCCGTTGCCTTTGGCGAGATAAGCGTTAAAAGCCGTATACTTAAGACGCTAAGCTATAAAAAGCCCGCACTTTGGATAAGCCTTACCATAATAACCGCTACTGCCATTATGGCGCTTTGCTTCCTGTCCTCGCCAAGAGACTTGGTCAAGATAGACGAGGAGCCAAGCTCGGAAGCGACAGACGTTATTGTTGAATCGGAATCCCCCGCAGAAAAATCGGTAGCCGGTATTTGGTACACCGAGGGGCACAGCCTTATGCTTGATGAAAGCGGTGAAGGCGTTTGCCACTCCGACGGAGTACTTATTCCCATTAAATGGACAACAGAAGACAAAAGCATAAATTTTCTCCTGCCTGAGGAACACAAGGGCGCTGTTGAATTGCCTACACAAACAAGCTACGCCGTAAGCCACGATGAAAAACAGCTTACCATAGGTGACAAAGTGTACACAAGCACCTACGTAAAGGTAGCGGATAACATCGACAGCGCTCTTGTGGGAACCTGGTACAGCTATTCCTTAATTACAGGCGAAGAGAAAATCACATTCAACGCCGATGGCAGCGGAAAAATGGAAGGTTCTACGATGTACGCCTTCACCTGGTCGGTAGAGGATGGAATTCTTAGCACAAAGCTAAAGCTTAAGGGGATTGCTTACACCATCAAATACAAAAGCTACAAAACAGAAGGTGATACGCTTACCCTTAACCAGTCGGGGATAAAGACAAAATATTCCAAAAACCGTACAGCGCTTGGCGGAAATACGGCACTTATGGGAACTTGGAATCTTGTTACCGACGAAGAGGAAAAGCCTGCCCTTACCTTTAACGCAAACGGCACCGGTGATTACAGCCGTGATTATGACAGCTTTTTCTGGATAGAAAAGGACGGAGTTATAAGCTTTTACGGCTCCGATAGGCTTCTTATGAACAGTACGTTCGACGATGTTGAAAAGCTGGGAGAGGCAAGCTATAAGATTAACGGTGACGAGCTTGTTATTAACTACGAAGGCAAAGAGTACACTTTTACCATCGAACCCGGAAGCAGACCTCTTGATTCCGTTGTTGCCGACGTCGACCACCCTCTCGGCGGGGATAAAAACGTTGTAGGCAAATGGACGGCGTTTATTGACACCGAGTTTGTCAACTACAGCGTAAGCTTTACCGTTGAGCTGAAAGAGGACGGAAACGGCACCTTCAGCTATCACGGCGTGGATGTGCCTATATGCTGGTATACCGATACGGGCAGTGGCGCTTTAGCTATCTACCACAAGGCAAACGGCATAGCAGAGGATGTGTTTGTGGGTGAATACGGCATAGGCGGCGACGTATTGTATATCAACGAAAAGGGCACGGGTATAATTTCCTTTGCCAAGGAAGGCTCCGATGCCGAAGGCGACGTATATATACTTAAAGGCAGAATCTTTGCAGAGCTATTGAACGGCGATTTGATATATTATAACGAAATTGACGAAAGCGGCAACATAGCAACAGAACCCGTTATACTTTTAAGCAGCAGAGATATGACCGACTTTATCGTTACAAGAAATGGTGCTACAGTTGCAAAATATGATAAGATAACGGCTGAAAAGCCCTTTGGTGCAACTTTGTTCTTTAACGAAAATGCAAAGATAAGGATAAGCTTTACCGATAAAAACGGAAACAGAATATCCTTTGCCATAGGCAAAACCGTGAACGATAACGGTGTAGCCACATACACTTTTAATGAAATGACAATTAACGAATAAGGAGGATTATTATGAACAAAACGCTAAAGCTTTTAATTTGCTTTGCACTTATAGCTTCACTGCTCGCCTTTGGTGCTTGCAAAAAGGATGACGGGAACAAAAACGAAAGCAACACACAAAGCAATGAAACAAGTGCCGAAAGCAGTGAGCTTTCCGAAGATAACTCCAAAGACGACTCTGATGATATTTCCGAAAACAGTGCCGACAACAGCGGTGATATATCCTCCGATGGCAGTGTAGCGGAATACGACGAAGCAATTATTGGTACTTGGTACGTTTTTGAGCACAGCATTATGATTAAGGCTAACGGTGCGGGCGTTTACTGCGTAGACGGTGAGCTTATTCCCTTTAGCTGGGAAACCAACGAAAACAAGATAAGCTTCGTTTGCGAGGATGAGGACGTTTCCCTTCCCGATGAAGCGGAGTATACCCTTTCCGAGGACGGAAAAAGCCTTACCATAGGTGAAACCGTTTACCAAAACACACCCGTAGAAGCTAAGGAAGACATTGACAACTCAATTGTCGGTACTTGGTACAGCTACGACTCCAGCGGCGAGGAAATAACCGTGTTTAATGCCGACGGCACCGGTTCCATAACCGACGAAGGTATGGAAACACCCATAAAATGGTATGTTAAGGAGGGCGTTCTCACCCTCAGTATAAATATGGACAGTATAGAAATAGAAGATATACAGGCAGACAGCTACAAAGTTGAGGGGGACGTGCTTTACATTACCCTTATGGG
>JAZSLS010000160.1:0-13708 GCA_045535465.1 Eubacteriales bacterium | reverse complement strand
AAATTTGTATTCAACTCCTTGGCTCACAGAACGACATGGCTACGATCCGACTTCCTGAGTAAGCCCCAATACACGGGCGGTTGCCGCTTGTGACATTCCTCTGTAAAACCTAAGAAGCACTATTTGCCTTTCCTCCTCCGGCAGGTTACGCACCGCTTGCTTTAATGCAAAGCTTTCGCTAAAGGCGGCAACGTTGTCCGTCCACAGGGTTTCCTCGGGGGAAAGCTCTCCCTCGCCGCTTTCGTAAAGGGAGGTGACCGCCGCCGTTGCATCAAGGGCACGTACTGCTTCCTCTACGCTCATACCGCTTATCTGCGCCAGCTCCGAAATTTTGGGCTCCACGCCCGTTTCCGTAATTATTCTCTGCTTTTCACGGCAAAGTATGGCGCTGCGTCTTTTTATCTCGCGGCTTACCTTAATAATACCGTCGTCACGCAAAAACTTTTTAATCTCACCGCATATAAGGGGCACAGCGTAGGTAGAAAACTTTGTGCCGTAGTCTGTATCGTAGCCTCTTATGGCCTTTATAAGCCCAATAGTGCCTATCTGTATCAAATCCTCCACTTCTGTTCCTCGGTCACGAAATCGTATGGCCAGTGATTTGACCAGCCCCATATTGTTTTCCACCAGGGTTGCAAGGGCGTCTCCGTCGCCGTTTTTGGCTGCCGCAAAAAGCTCCTCGCTCATATATGCCACTGACCTATCCGCTTTTTAAGAACAACGGTTGTGCCTTTTTGGGGCTTAGAGCGCACTCTTACGCTGTCGCAAAAAGCTCCCATAACCGTAAAGCCCATACCGCTTCGCTCGCCCGACGGGTCGCCTGTGTACATCGGCAGCATAGCTGTCTCCACGTCTTCAATGCCTGCGCCTTTGTCCTTTATCTCTATAAGCACCGTACCGTCGGAGTACATAGCGCCCTTTAGTTGTATTTCCCCCGTACCGCCGCTATCCTTGTAGGCGTGCACTATGCAGTTTGTTACCGCCTCGGATACCGCCGTTTTCAGGTCGGCAAGCTCGCTTACCGTGGGGTCAAGCCTTGCTGCAAAGGCGCTTACCACCATACGGGCAAAGCCTTCGTTTACGCTTTTGGCGGCAAAGCGCAGCTTAAAGCTGTCGGTAGCCGCCTTCTTTTTTTCTGCCGTAAGGCTCATTTAGCCTTCACTCCTTTCCGTTTTTATTACGGTGCCAAGCCCCGCAAGCTTCATAATGCGTTCTGTTGCCGCAGAAGGGTCTGCCACCGCAAACTCCGCACCCAAGGTGCGAGCTTTTTTGTATCTGCCCATTATCAGCCCCAAGCCCGAAGAGTCGCAAAAATACACGTCCTTAAGGCAAAGCACTGCCTTTTTTGGGCGTGCGTTTTCAAAAAGTGCGTCTATTTCCTGCCTTACGGATGCGGCGCCGTGATGGTCAAGCTCCCCCGCAAGGCTTACGGTAATAACTCCGTTTGCTTCTTTGGTTTTTATTTCCATAATTAAAAAAGCCTCCCTTGGGGCTATTCTACCCTAGGGAGGCTGTGTTTTTTGTCGTATCCTGCTACCGTTGACAAAACGTTGCAGTGGAGTTATAATTATATGAAGGAGTTGATAAATTTATGGCTACAATAGCACAAATAGAAGCTTTTTTGGAAAACCGTATACCCCGTACCCTTTCCGTACCCGGCGACCCCGACGGTACGGCGGTTTGCATTGGAGAAGACGTTGTCGTGACAGGCGTGGTTGCCGCCCTTGACGTTACTATGGATGCCATAGCCTACGCTAAGGAAAAGGGCGCAAACCTTATAGTTACTCACCATCCGTCCATATATGCGCCTCTTCACGGTATTACGGAGAAGGATGCAGTAGGCAAGCGTATGATAGCGGCAATACAGGCGGGTATAAGCCTTATGTCCTACCACACAAGGCTTGACGCCTTGGATGGCGGTGTTAACGACCGCCTTTGCGCCCTTTTGGGTGTTACCGCCGAAGGCTCTTTTGCCGACGGGCTTGGCAGAGTAGGCACTCTTGACAGAGAGCATAGCTACGATGAATTTGCCCAAAAGGTGGGCAAGGCGCTTGGCACGGATAAGCTTTACGGTATAAACAGCGGCAAAAAAGTGCGCCGTGTGGCGCTTTTGGGCGGTAGCGGAAAGGGTAGCTTTAACGATGCTTTGGCAACGGGGGCAGACACCTACGTTACGGGTGAGGTCATCCACAGCACCCTTCTTGACGCAAGGGACCGTGGTATTAACCTTGTCTGCGCAACCCATTACAGAACGGAAAGCCCCGTTATATCGGTGCTTTGCGACCTTGTTAAAGAAGGCTTTCCCGATGTTGAGGTATATCCTTATTACGACCAACAGCTTTAAGGAGCGTGTATAAATTTGGCAATAGACGGTATGTTTTGCGCCGCCTTGGCTGAGGAGCTAAAGGTGCTTACGGGCGCTAAAATAGAAAAAATTAACCAAACGGGGGACGAGGAGGTGCTTATCCGCCTTTACGGTGAGGGTAAGAAGTACAACCTTCTCCTTTCCGCATCTCGCAAAAACGCTCGTGTTTGCCTTTGCGGTGACGAGATACCGCCCCAAAACCCCGTTCCCACGTCCTTTTGTATGCTTTTAAGAAAGCACCTTATGAACGGCAGAGTAAGCGCCGTGTTTGCGCCTAAGGACGAGCGCATTGTGTGCATAGACGTGGAAAGCAGAAACGAGCTGGGCTATCTTTGCCGCCGCCGTCTTTATGCGGAGCTTATGGGCAAGTACAGTAACCTGCTTATGACCGACCTTGACGGCGACCGAGTGCTGGGAGCTTTGTATCAGACTGACCTTACCTTTGCGGCAAGAACTGTTCTGGTGGGGCTTCCCTATGAAGGCCCTCCAAAGCAGGACAAAATTTCACCTGCCGACGTGGACGAGAAGGCGTTTTACGCTCTTTGTGCCGAAAACGGAGGAAGAAGCGCAGCAGACTTTTTTCTTAAAACCTTTGCCTGCTTTTCGCCCTTGACGGCAAGAGAGGCGGCTTACAGAGCGAACGCTGAAGGTAAGCTTGTGGAGGACGCAGACAAAGCAAGGCTTTGGAACGCCTTTCAAAGCATAGTAAAGGGTGCCGTTGCGCCCTGCCGTGTTACCGACAGCGAGGGGAAGGCCGTTGCTTTTTCCTTTACCCTTCTTACCCAGTACGGTATAGGCTTTAACGTAACCGAGGAAGAAAGCCTTTCCTCCCTGCTGTGGACGTACTTTGAGGAAAAGGGCAAGCAGGAAAACCACGACAGGCACAGCGCCGACATAGGGCGCCTTGTTGCAAACATCCGTGCAAGGCTGGAGAAAAAGGCGGCGCTGCAGGCAGAGTCACTGCGTGAGTGCGAAGGGAAGGACGAGTACCGCCGACAGGGCGATATGATAATAGCAAGCATATATATGCTTAAGCAGGGGATGGAAAGCGCTGTCCTTATGGACTATGAAACGGGCGAGGAGAGGGAAGTAAAGCTGGATAAACGCAAAAATCCTTCTGCCAACGCCAAAGCGTATTACAAAAAATACACTAAGCTTAAGCACGCCGAAACAGCTATGACAGAGCAGCTTGGCAAAACGGCGGCAGAGCTTAAGTATATAGAAACGGTTGCCGATGCGCTGGCACGTGCCGAAAGCGATGCGGAGTTTGACGACATCCGTGCAGAGCTTGAAACGGCAGGGTATATACGAAGCAAATATAAGGGCAAAAAGAAAAAACAGTTGTCACGCCCCTTTGAATACGTTGTGGATGGCGGCTACCTTGTAAGAGTGGGCAGAAACAACGTTCAGAACGATGAGCTGACCTTTTCCGCAGGGAAAAACGATTTGTGGTTTCACGTTAAAAATGCGCCCGGCTCCCACGCAGTGCTTTATTCGGGCGGGGAAGAGCCCTCTGCCCTTGCCTATACTCAGGCGGCAATGCTTGCGGCGTATCATTCCTCCCTGCAGGGTGCGCCAAGCGTGGCGGTAGATTATGCGGCGGTGCGTTTTGTTAAAAAGCCAAACGGCGCTGCCCCCGGCTTTGTTAACTACACTCACTTTTATACGGCGTACGTGGATGGCAACGTGCCCGACGGAATAACCAAAAAAAGATAAAAAAGGGCTGTAAAAAACGAAATTCGTTTTTTACAGCCCTTTAATTTAACTAAATTTACTGTTGCTCGCTTACTTCAAGTCTTGCATCAACAGCAGAGGCATATTCTTCGGAAAGCTCATATTCAGCGATAAGAGCAAGATATTCCTCAGTCTTTGTATGGTCAGTAACTTTGATAGTAACCTCAGCGGATATGGAACCGTCAAGAATTTCTTCTACCTTTTCAGCTATATCTTCTTCGGTATATTCTTTAGCGTAACGTTCGTTGATAACTTCCTCGGTAACGTCGGTCAAAAGACGGTTTTCTATTTCGGTCTCATCAGTAACGCCGAGATTAGCGTAACGTTCTCTAAACTCCATTTTAAGGATTCTTGTAACCCATTCCTTAAGAACAGCCTCGGCGGTGGACTCTGCATCCTTACGCTTTTCTGTCATAAAGGTTTCATCAGCACGAACCTCAGCTTCGTAGAAAACTCTAAGCTCCTCATTCTTAAGTGCTATATAATCTGCCATAACAGCAGCCTCAACTTTTTCACGAATCCTTTCGTCTGCAGAGGGGTCTTCGGGAGCTTCCTCGGAAGAATCGTCAGCGCTAAGCTCCGCAGAGGAGTCCTCCTCGGCACCTTCGTTAATGCCAAGCTTTTCGTTAAGGTACTTTTCAATTCTGTCTGCCTTAATAATCATATCAATGGCGTAGGTATCGGTGTTGCCTTTAACAAAAAGGTCCTCAGCCTTGCAGCCTTCCTGTTTTGCTACTGCGGATGCCATTTCAATTCGGTCATCATCGCTTATTTCGGCAAGCTTAAAATATGTGTAAGCGTAGTAAACAACCATTTCTTCCTTAATAAAAGCGGTTGCCTTTGCCTTAAGCTGCTCGTCGCTTAAATCCTTAGCGTCCTCTGCGCCCTTAAGGCTTTCTGCGTAGGTCTTAACAAGGTCCTCGGGAAGGTCCTTAATTTTGGTAGCGGCTTTAACAAAAGCGTCAAGAGCGGTTTCCCCTTCTGCTACCTTAAGCTCCTGCACCTGAGGCAAAGCAAAGTAAGTGCCTGCGTCGCTTATATAAGCTTCTATATCCACAAGCGCTTCCTTGGAATAACTGTCCTCCTTAGCGCTGCCGCCGCCTATACAAGCGGTAGCGGTAAGTGCAAAACAAGCTATAAGTAATATTGCAATTGTCTTTTTAAACATAATTATCCTCCTAATATAAATACAAAGCTTAAAACCAAACCATAGACTAACACAAAATTAATAACAAACAGTAAACGTTTGGTTACTACGTTGTTAAATAAAAGCCTTCATCCCAAGGGTGTTTATCAAAAAAGAGGTTTTTCGACCCGTTTTTTGCGCTTTGTCGTTTGCGGGCAATTAAAATGATAAAAAGGCAAAAAAGCTCTTGACTTAAAAGGGAAAAATACGCTATAATAATTGTAACTATGACACTAATTTTGACAGGGAGAGAACAAGGCAATGAATTATTTTAAAAAGTCTATGTGTTTGCTTCTTACGGTTGTTGTTTTGCTTAGCGCTTTTGCCACAGGCGGCGCTGCGTGGAAAAAAGCCTTTGCCGCAGACGTTTTGACTACCGTTCCCGGCAGTACGCTTTCCGTTAACGCAACCAAGGGCACCGTTACCAATATCCTACCGGGTATGACTGCGGCTACCGTTGCGGGCAACTTTGTAGGCGACGTTTCTATTTACAACCCTTCCGGTGTTAAGGTTGAGGGCAGCTCCGTAGTAGGTACGGGCTACACCGTTCGTCTTTATTCCGGCACGTCTCTTAAGGACTCTCTTAATATTGTCGTTTACGGTGATATCACCGGCGACGGCGTTGTTTCCACTGCTGACCTTTTAAGCCTTGCTACCGCTATAAAGGGCACCACCACTTTAAGCACCTATGCGGCTTATGCGGCTGATATAAATATGGACGGCGCTCGTACCGCTTCCGACAGCATTTCCGCTAAGAGATACCTTGGCGGTGCAGACGTTTTCTCTTCCCTTAAGGGCAAGCAGTACACCGTTGTTTCCTCTATGCCCAAGTATGACTCTGTTACCAATGCGGCAAACGGTGTTAACTCCACAGGCACTATCAACGCAGGTACATATTACGTTCACAAGAGCTACCCTGCAGGTCTTAACGGTATGTATTACCTTACTACCTCCTCTGCCGCTACGGGTACAGGCTTTTGGATAAACCCCAACTATAACGTTGTGGGTGATGACAGCAGCGAGGATGACAGCAGTGAGGACGACAGCAGCGAAGCTCCTGTTGCCAATACCTACGAGGTTGTTGTTACCATTAACAAGTATTCCTCCTCTGCCAACGCTATGAACCAAACCTACCCTTCCGGCACCGTAGCTCCCGGCACTTACTATATCTATAACGCATACCCCAACGGCTTTAACGGTATGTATAACCTTACCAACGACCCCACGGGCGCTGCCGCAGGCTTTTGGATTAACCCCGCCGAAAACGTTGTTATAAGCGGAACTCCTTACGTGCTTGAAAATGATACTCCCAAGTACTCCAGCTCTTCCGATGCGGCCGCAGGCATTAACTCCACGGGCATTCTTCCTGCGGGTACTTATTATATCTACAACAAGTATCCCGATGGCTATAACGGTATGCTTAACATTACTACCGACCCCACGGGTGAATCGGTTGGTTATTGGATTAACCCCAACTATTCAAGCAGCACTGCGGCTACCTACGTTGTAGCTCAGGCTATGCCCAAGTACAGCAATTCTGCCGATGCTATAAACCGTGTAAACTCCACAGGCACCGTTTCCGCAGGCACTTACTACATTTATAACAATTATCCCGATGGCTATAACGGTGTTTACTGCCTTACCAACGACTCCACGGGTGCTACTCCCGGCTTCTGGATTAACCCCAAGGATATTACCGATATTCCCGCACCCGGTCCTGACGGTACTATTACCCTTGTTCGTCCCGTTAATAAGTATTCCTCTTCTACCGACGCAGGCAGACAGACAAATATAACGGGCACCGCTGCCGCAGGCACTTACTACATTTACAAGGCATACCCCAACGGTCTTAACGGCGCTTATAACGTTTCTACCGACTCTACGGGTAGTACCGCAGGCTTCTGGATTAATCCTACCGAAAACACTACAGGCAAGCTTAATTATAACACCGTGAAGGCTGTATGGCTTTCCCAGTTTGACCTTTCTCAGGTTTACGTTAGCGGCGCATCTCAGGCTGCAAAGGCAACCTTTACCACTAAGATAAAGAACACCCTTGCGGCTGTTAAGAACAGCGGCTACAACACCATTCTTGTTCAGGTTCGTCCCAACGGTGACGCTTTCTACAACTCCGCTTACTATCCTTGGTCCAAGTACGTTGTAGGCAGCTATGGCAGAACCGCAAGCTACGACCCCTTTGCTATTATCGAAGAGGAAGCTCACGCTCTTGCCCTTTCCGTTCACGCTTGGGTTAACCCTATGCGTCTTATGTCCACTACCGAGATAACTGCAATAAGCAGTAACAATATTCTCCGCCAGTGGTATAACGACAGCACAAAGAAGGACAAGTACATAGTTGCTGTTAACGGCAACTACTATCTCAATCCCGGTTATGCCGAAACCCGTCAGCTTATCATCGACGGTGTTACGGAAATATGCCTTAATTACGACGTAGACGGCATCCACTTTGACGACTACTTCTATCCCGAAGGGGTTACCAACAGCTTTGACGCCGAAGCATTTGCAGCAAGCGGTCAGGCAAGCCGTGCCGCTTGGCGCAGACTGTGCGTAAGCGCCTTTGTAAAGGGCACTCACGACGCCATTAAGGCAATTGATGAAGAAATTCTCTTCGGTATTTCTCCTGCAGGTAACATCAATAATAATATGAACTATCTGTATGCCGACGTTAAGAGCTGGTGTGCAAGCGGAGATTACATAGACTACATCGCTCCTCAGATTTATTGGGGCTTTGAACACGCCATCAGTCCTTTTGATGAGATTCTTGATGAGTGGGAAGCTATCATAAAGACCGACGCTGTTAAGCTTTGTCCTGCTATCACTATGGCTAAGGCTTATGGTACCACCGATAGCTACGACGGCAACGAGTGGACCAATAACAAGGACGTTATTAAGCGTCAGATTACTCTTGCAAGCTCCTGCACAAACTTTGGCGGTGTAATGCTGTTCAGTCTTAAGAACTTCTATAACCCCTATTCCGGCGCATATTACAGCAACCTTCAGGCGGAAAGAGCAAACTTTGAGCCTGTGCTTAAGGGTCTTTACACAACCAATCAATGGTAATATGCTGTAAAAAAAGACCGGAACGCAAGAAAAGTTAAAAATAATTTATTTGTGGTTAAGTGTGGCTTGTGCCGCACTTAACTTCTTAATAATATATTTTTCTTGCTAATTTATAATTAAGGAGGATGATTATGGACTATACTACTATCCCCAAGCTTGGCTTTGGGCTTATGCGCCTTCCTATGTGCGGCGACGAGGTTGACATAGAGCAAAGCAAAAAAATGGCAGACGAGTTTATTGCCGCAGGCTTTAATTATTTTGATACCGCCCGAGGATATATAAACGGGCTTTCGGAAAAGGCGGTAAAGCCTATGCTTACAGACCGCTACCCCCGTGACAGCTTTCTTCTTGCCGACAAATATTCCTGGTGGTGTATTAAGGACGGCGACAGCGAAGGCTTTTTTCAAAGCCAGCTTGATATAACGGGCGCACACTACTTTGACTTCTATCTGCTTCACGCAGTGGATGAAAGCAACGTGGAGAAGTATAACGCTCTCGGCGCTTGGGAATTTGGTGCGGCAAAGAAAAAGGCAGGCCTTGTTAAAAACTTTGGTTTTTCCTTCCACGGCAAGTCCCCTTTGCTGGATAAGCTTCTTACCGACCACCCCGAGGTGGATTTTGTTCAGCTTCAGCTTAATTATATCGACTGGGAAAGCGAAGGCGTTGAAGGCAGGCTTTGCTACGAGGTGGCAAGAAAGCACGGCAAGGGCGTTTTGGTTATGGAGCCTGTTAAGGGCGGCGCACTGGCAATTCTTCCCGAGGAGGCAAGAGAGCTTTTAAAGGCAGTTTCTCCCGACAGAAGCCCCGCATCCTTTGCGCTGCGCTTTGTTGCTTCTCTTGACGGCATTATTACGGTTCTTAGCGGTATGTCCAACAAAGCACAGGCGGCGGATAATATTGCAACTATGTCTGCCTTTGAGCCTTTGAACGAAAAAGAAGCGGATGCTTTGGACGCAGTAACGGAGATACTTCGCAATGCGCCCACAATCCAGTGTACGGGCTGTAAATACTGTACGGAAAACTGCCCTATGAACGTTGCCATCCCCGGTATTTTCCGCAGCGCCTATAATCACTATAAGTCCTATAACAATATAGATATTGCCAAGTTCCGCTACGGCGAGGCAACTGCAAAAGCAGAAAAAGCATCTGCCTGCATAGGCTGCGGCACTTGCGAGCAGGTTTGCCCTCAAAAGCTACCTATTATAGACTTGCTTAAAGAAAGCGCAGCTTTGTTTGAATAATCCAAAGGGGCTGTCTAAAATGCAAAATCACAGCATTTTAGACAGCCCCAACTAAGTTTAAGACAGCCCTTTTTTGTGCTCTTATCGGTTTTTGTGTTCCCTTGTCGAAAAGGGACGAGCAAAAAGACAATAAATTACCATTTTTTGGCAATTAACTATTGCCTTTTTATTACAAATATGGTAAAATTTGGTAAAACACCAAGGCTCACGAAAATTGTGGGCGTAAAACGCCGATGAGGAGGACAAGATGGAGAAGAGCAACGCAAAACCTAAGGTAATAGTGGCTGACGGCTCGGTTGATATGAGGACAGCCATAGTAACAGGACTTAAAAAGCAGGGGATAGACGTAGTGGCAGAGGCGAAGGATGGGCAGGAGGCGTATCTAAAAATTGCAAGATATCGACCTGCGGCAGTAGTTTGCGACCTTTTTCTGCCCAGAATGGATGGCTTGCAGCTGGTATCTGAGTGTAAAAACCGTATGCCGGACGGTTTTCCTGCTTTTGTAATGCTTTCAGGAGTGTGTAACGAGGCTTTGTTTGGTGAGTGCCTTGAGGAGGGCGCTTTATACTGTATGCAAAAGCCCGTGGATATAACAATGCTGGCAGAACGCATAAAGCGTGCGGTAAACAGAGGAGCGGAAAAGCGCATTATGGACGCAGGTGCGGATTTGGAAGCGCAGGTAACAAAGATAATACATCAGATAGGAGTGCCCGCCCATATAAAGGGCTACCAATACCTACGCACTGCAATAATGATGGCGGTAGAGGACGCCTCGGTGATAAACGCCGTAACAAAGGTGCTTTATCCCACCGTGGCTAAGATATACAAAACCACCTCCTCTCGTGTTGAGCGTGCAATACGCCACGCTATTGAGGTAGCTTGGGACAGAGGAGACGTAGACGTACTTAACGGCTTTTTCGGTTATACGGTGCAAAACTCAAGAGGCAAGCCTACCAACTCGGAGTTTATAGCTATGATAGCTGACAGCTTGCGCCTTAAAAACCGTGCTGCATAGCAAGGACTTGGCGCAAAGGGAAACAAAAAGGAGCAGTTTGCTCCTTTTTGACAGACTGCTGACAAAGGCACAGAGCACGAAAAAAATACAGTTACTCTAAAGTAGAAAATTCAGGGATGTTCTCCCTGAATTTTCTGCATTTTTATATGTTTTTTCGTTCAAAACGAACCTCAGCTCACAGTACAAAGTACAGCTATCGCCTCGGTTCGTTTCGTCTGCACTCTTTCTCAGCACTCTGCCGGCTTGATGACAAGGTTTGTCTTATATAATATCACTATCGGCGATGAGGCGGGAACCGAGAGGGTTTACCTTTTAACCAATTTTTTAATTCTTTTTCTTCCCTTGGTGGGGCTGCCTTTTCCGAGATAGGCACCGACAACGGTGCCCAAAGCTGCGCCGGCTAACAAAAGCAAGGGCTTGCCGTCGGGGTTTTTAATCCAAAGGGAGGCAAAAAGCAAGCTAAGAAGATAAAATCCACCCGCCAAAGCGCCGCCTGCAAAGCTTTTTTCCCGCAGGGCGCTTATTAAACTGCTTGCAAAAGCGCCACCGCCAACGCATATTGCCGCCACCGTGTTTGCTATGGATAAGGGGTTGTCAGTCGAAAGCAAAAGCTTGGCTCCCCCAAGACTTAAAAGCATTGTTACTCCTATGCCTGCCACAGCACTTACTAAGCATTTTTTTATAAGCGCACCCGTAATGGGCGCTTTTTTGTTTTTTGTCATAAGCTACACCTCTTTGTTAAAAGGTATGCACGGCGTTCTCGGTTTATGCAAAAATCTCTCGTATTAAACGGCGTGTTCTTGCGTTTATTCGTGAAAAGTCCACGGTGGGGCTGTATATCTCCTCCAAGCCTTGGTGGTAAGCTCTGGCTTTTTTTAGCGCCTGCGCCGCCTTTTCCTTAAGGCTTGCTTCCGTCTGCCGTAAAAACTTAAGCTGCACCTTGCTTTCGTTTACAAAAGCCTTGTTCACAAACCGTTCCATATTGACGGTGTGGGCGCCCTCCTCGGTGTGGGTGCTTATCAAAACGTCGGCATCGCCGCAGTATAAAGCCGAAAGGGCATTGGGCGACGTGGCATCCGGCGAAGGATAAAAAACGCCGCCGCCTTTGCATAAATTCTCAAGCAAGGCTGCCAAAAAAAGACCGCCCAAATCGTATTTGTCACGTATGCTCCAAATCTGTGCGCCGTTTGTCTTCGTATTCACCTTGCCTTCACCGCAAAAGGCGCTAAGAGGGCGAAGTCTTGACGTAAAAGAGCCTCGCTTGCTTCTAAGCCTTTCTCCGTAACGCTCTACTGCTGCCGCCAGCTTTTGCTTGTTAAGCGCCCTTTCCGTTATGCGCCTGCGCTCTCTTCTTATAGCTTCCGCCGCAGAAAGCAAGGCGTAGGCTTGGGCGTAGCATTGGCTTTTTGCGCCGCTTAGCTCCTTTATCTCGCTCTTTCTGCTTTTAAGAACGGCGCTGTTCCAATACTCCCCTAAATCCACCAGGTCGTCCACCGCACCTGCCAATCTGGGCGAAAGGTCGTGGGGCGGCGTTCCGTCTGCAAGACCTATGCCTATTTTGGGAATAATAACCCCGTCCAAGCTGTCGGGGTCGGAGGCGCAAAGTATGCGCTCTACCTCAAAACCGCGGTTTTCCGCTTCTTCAGCTATCTTTTTCATAAGGGTGCTTTTGCCGCAGCCGCAGCCCCCTTTAAGTATATAAAGCTTTTCCGTTTCTTCAGTTATCCTTTCTAAATGGTTAACAAAGCCTTTGGCGGTGTTGCCGCCGCCAAAAAAAGCGTTTATCCGTATCATACAAGATTTTTCTCCTTTCCGTACTAAAAATTGCGCTTTTTCTTATTGACACAGAGAAAGCGGCGGAGTATAATATACTGTTGATAGAATATGCGCTACTATGGTTTTTTGACAGGAGAAACAATATGAAACTACTTATTTTGGCGGCAGGACAGGGCAAACGCTTGGGCTGTGAGCAAACGCAAATACCCAAGGTTATGCGTAAAGCGGCAGGCAAGCCTCTTTTGCAGTACGTTCTTGATGCCGCAGCCTTCGTTCCTGAGGAGGATGTGTGGGCGGTGCTTGGTTTCCGCAAGGAAGTGGTTACCGAGGAGTACCCAAAGCTTAACTACGTAGTGCAAAACGAAAGACGAGGAACAGGCCACGCCGTTATGTGTGCGGCGGAGGTTTTTGAAGGCTATGACGGCGACGTTATGGTTATCAACGGTGATATGCCCTTGCTAAGCCGTCACACGCTGGAGTCGGTTATGGCGCTTCACCGTGAAAAGGGTGCGGAATGTACTATGGTCACCTTTGTGGTGAAGGGTGAAATACCACCGTTCGGTCACATAATCCGTGACGAGGAGGGTTACGTTGCCCGTATAGTGGAGCATAAGGATGCCACCGAGGAGGAAAAGCAGATAAGGGAGCTTAATGCGGGTCTGTACGTTTTTAAGGCAAGCTCTTTGACTAAGGCGCTTGGTCTTATCACTCCCAGCGCAGTCAGCGGTGAGTATTATCTTACCGACGTGCCTTCCATACTAAAGACCCTTGGCGGCAAAACTGCCGCCTACGTGTTGGAGGACGACAGAGAGGTGCTTGGCGTTAATACTGCCGAAGACCTTGCGGCTGTCGAGGCAGTAATACTAAACAGGTAAAAATTTAAGGAAAAGCAGGTAATATATTTTGGTTCGTAACGATTTAAGAAACGTAGCAATTATCGCCCACGTTGACCACGGTAAGACTACGCTGGTTGACGGTATGCTTAAGTATGCAGGCACCTTTAGAGAAAATCAGGAGGTTGCCGAGCGTGTAATGGACAGCAACGCCCTTGAAAGAGAGCGTGGCATTACTATTCTTGCAAAGAACACCTCTGCAAGCTACAAGGACGTTAAGATTAACATTGTTGATACCCCCGGCCACGCTGACTTTGGCGGCGAGGTTGAGCGTATACTTAAGATGGTTAACGGCGTTATTCTGCTTGTTGATGCTGCAGAAGGCCCTATGCCTCAGACCCGCTTTGTGCTTCAAAAGGCAATAGAGCTTGGACATCGTGTTATAGTTGTTGTTAACAAGATAGACCGTCCCGATGCAAG
>JAZSLS010000036.1:0-2832 GCA_045535465.1 Eubacteriales bacterium | reverse complement strand
CTCTTACCGATATTGATGAAGAAAATATGATAGTTTCAATGTTTGCAAAAAAAATGAAAGTAAAAAAAGCTATTACTCAAATTAATAGTGAAGACCTTTTGGGTATGCTTGATGAGCTGGGCATCAATAACAACGTGTCTCTAAAGAATATAGTTGCAGGACGAATTATCAGCTATATCCGTGCCCTTGAAAACACCGTAGGCAGTAACGTTCTTACAATGTATCAGCTTGTAAACAATCAGGTTGAAGCACTTGAATTTTCTGCAAAGCGTCAAGAATACTTTTACAACACACCCTTAAAATCCTTAAGAATAAAGAAAAACTGCTTGGTTGCCTGCATTATTCGAAACAGCGAAATTATTATACCAAACGGTAATTCCGAAATCAAGCTTGGTGATAACGTGGTAGTTGTAACTACTCATAAAAACTTCGACGATTTAAACGATGTGTTCGAATAAGGTGCTTTATGGACTACAAAAAGTTAGGTAAAATTTTAGGCAAGATTATGATATTAGAGGCGGCTTTGATGCTTGCACCTCTAACCGTTAGTTTTATCTATAACGAATCACTTAAACATAACCTTGCTTTTATAATCCCAATAATAGTATTGGCTCTTATAGGCTTTTTATTGCAGATACCAAAACCAAAAAGGAATGCCCTGTATCAAAAGGAAGGATTTGCCCTTACAGCTCTTGTTTGGTTAGTTATGGCGCTTTTTGGCGCAATCCCCTTTGTGATTAACGGCGACATCCCCAGTTACACAGATGCTTGTTTTGAAATAACTTCAGGCTTTACAACAACAGGTGCAAGCATAATTACCGATATCACCACCATCTCTCATTCTTCGCTTTTTTGGAGAAGCTTTTCCCATTGGATTGGCGGTATGGGTATATTGGTATTCGTTTTAATATTTATACCGGAAAGCGATGACGGTTCGTCGATGCATCTGCTTCGTGCGGAAAGCCCGGGTCCACAAGTAGGTAAAATAGTATCAAAAATGAAAGCAACCACAAGAATTTTATACCTGATATACCTTGGTATGACAATTCTTGAAGTTGTAATTCTAATGTTTGATAAACCACTCCCGGGATATGAAAACGAGCAGTTTTTCTTCAGTTTACTTACCGCATTCGGATGTGCAGGAACAGGTGGTTTTGGTTTTGTCCCAAATAGCATAGAAAGTTTTAACCCGTTCACTCAATACGTTATGTCGATATTCTTAATATTGTTCGGTTGCAATTTTACCCTGTACTATTTACTTTTAATAGGAAAAATTAAAGATGTTTTCAGAAGCGAAGAATTTCGTTGTTACTTTTTTACATTGGGATTGGCGATATTTTTTGTGTTTTTGGGGCTTATGGGTAAATTTGAGGCTTATCCCCAAATATATACAACTGAAGAAGCCTTTAGGCACTCATTGTTTCAAGTATCATCATTAATAACAACGGCAGGTTTTACGACCACAGACTACGACGTTTGGCCAATGCTTTCAAAAACAGCCCTTATCGTTGCAATGTTTATCGGGGCTATGGCGGGTTCTACCGCAGGCGGCATAAAAGTATCGAGAATAGTAATTGCAATGAAAGGCGCTTACAACAATGTCAGAAAGCTTATAAATCCAAGATATGTCCCAAAAACAAAATTCGAGGGAAAGACCTTGGAGCAGAAAACTATTAACGATGTGTTTGCATTCATAACATTGTACGTCTTTATTTTTGTCGGGGCTTTATTCTTGCTTTCCTTTGACTCGGTTAATGGACAAACAATAAACGTAGTTTCCGACGCAGGAGAATATAGCGTAAAACACGGTTTTTTCAGTAATTTTTCTGCTGTACTCGCCTGTATTTCCAATGTAGGGCCTGCCTTTGAAGCGGTAGGGCCATATTCAAATTACGCCGAGTATACTGATTTTTCAAAAATCATTTTAATGTTCATTATGATTCTCGGCAGACTTGAAATTTTACCTGTTCTAATATTGTTTAACAAGAGGACTTGGAAAAAAATATAAGAAAAAGCCCTAACGGGCTTTTTCTTATACCGAAATATATTTAATAACGTATGCCATAAGCAGCGAAAGCACATACAATAACCTAATTCTATTTATCGTGCTTTTGACGTGCCTTTTTTGTTGATTTTTTCATAACGGAATATCCAAAGCTACCAAGCTTTTTGCCAAGGGCATAATATTCACCGTGAGAATAAGCAACAGGTTCACACTTATCAAGACGCAGCTTACCATCGTAAAGATATTTTTCGTCAACATCAACGCAAACAATATCCGCAACAAACATATCGTGAGAGCCTAGATGTATTTTATCAGTAACTTTACACTCTAGCGTTACCGGACATTGAGCAATAGAAACGGTATCAACCTCAAAACATTCCTCTACCTCAAAACCGCATAAAGAAAACTTATCAAGCTCTCTTCCGCTTTTTACACCGCAAAGGTCAAGCTCTCTAACCATTTTTGCGGTCGGTAAGTTAATGGTAAAAACGCCGTTTGCATCTATCAAATCGTAAGAAAATCTTTCAGGGCGTACAGAAACGTAGGTCTTTGGAGGATGACTGTTAATAATCCCCGTCCAGGCCACGGTAAAAACGTTTTTATCCTCACCTTTTCCACAGCACACAAGAACCGCAGGTACCGGTGCCAATAACGTTGAACCCTTCCACTTTTGTTAAGTCGGATCGTAGCCATGTCGTTCTGTGAGCCAAGGAGTTGAATACAAATTTTGTCTTCCTAAGACCGCTTGGCCTCCGACTTACCTTTTCCACAGCACACAAGAACCGCAGGTACCGGTGCCAATAACGTTGAACCCTTCCACTTTTGTT
>JAZSLS010000132.1:0-3083 GCA_045535465.1 Eubacteriales bacterium | reverse complement strand
GGTAATTCTTCTGCCGCCATTAGCTTGGAGTCAAGCTTTATTACAGATACGCTTTCAGCCTCTGCCCTTACGGTAGGTCTCGCTATCACCGAAGCCGTCATAATCAGCGCAAGCAAACCGCACAAAAGTCGCTTGTAGGGATAAGCGTGCTCTGCCTTCCTTTTCTTTTCATCATAAATATCAACTCCTTTATAAAGCTGTGTATACAAAAATCCTTTGTGGCACATACGAAAAAAGGGACTGCAAAGAAGCTTTTGCTTCTTCACAGTCCCTTTTGGTATGTCAGGTTAAAAATTCAGCATCAAGGTAAACCTCTCACCGTCTGCCTCAAACTGATAATAGCCTCCGTTTTTGTCGCAGAAGGCGGCAATATAGCGGGTGCCAAAGCCGTGGTCGTGGTGATGGTTTACGGGTATCCCCGCTTCGTCAAACTCCACCTTGCCCTCGTAGCCGTTGGCAATACGCATCATAAACCGAGGGTAGCTTATAGCCTTTATTTCAATGTATCGCTTTTCGCCCTCCAGCCTTTCGCAGGCATCAATGGCGTTCTCAAGGGCGTTGGCGATGGCTATGGCAAGCTCAGACTCGTTTACGGGCATATTGTCGGGAAAAGCGAAGCCCGTGTCCAGTCTTATGCCCTTGCTTTCGGCCCTTGCTATGTAGGATGACAGCATAGCATCAAGCACCGTGTGCTGACAGTAACGCTTTACCTTGGTCTTGTCCAGAGGCTCCTCGAACTCCTCAAGGAGATTCAGACACTCGTCATATTGCTCTTGTTTGATAAGCCCTGCGATAGTCTTAAGCTTGTGGCGGAAATTGTGGCGCTCCACTCTGAAGCGCTCGTCTGCGGCGGCAAGCTCGTCCATACGGGTCTTAAAGCCTGACATCTGCATCTTGAGTATGTTTTCCATCTCCGTCATCTCGTGCAAGCGTTGCTGTCGGCGAAGGGTCATTATTATGTGAATATAAATGACGGGCATCAAAACAAACAGTATGATAAGCGCAGGTAGCTGGGAAGGTCTTTCAACCACGGACGTAGGATGGGTGGTCAGCAGAGTGATAGCGAGATAAAACAATGCACCGATAAGAGCAAAAACGCCCCAACCCCTTTTGACCTGCTTTTGTACCTCCAGAAACATAGGTCTCAGCTTTTTGTACGCAAACAGCTCAATAAGGGGATAGGATATAAGGCGTATGAAAAACAGGACCAGATAGCTGTCGGGCGTAAGATAGTGATTAAGGATGGTGGAGATATATACTATCTCCAAAACCGTTGTGTCCACCATACAAAATGTGAAGAAAAAACGCCCGTCTCTGTGCTTTGCCAGAAACCAAAAGACGATACAGCTCGGCAGTGAAAGGGTAAGAAGCATCAGCGTGCCGTATTTGTCTATGCCCAGCAGAAGAAAAAGCACAAAGTTGATAAGTATAAGCGGCGCCATAGTGGCAATCGTAACGGTAAGGGTCTTTTTTCTGGTATAGCGTGACTGAAACAAAAACAGAAACATTACAAGGGTATGCACAAGGGACCAGATTATAGATATATCCTTAAGTATTTCCATATCTTAGCCCTCTTTCGTTATCCAATAATCGTTCCATGCGGTACGCAGCTCACGGCAAGCCTTTTTGCCCAGCATGATGCGCTCGCCATCGCTGAACACCGCCCCCTCGCTCTCCACCGCAGTGACGTGATGCAGATTCACCGCCGTGCTTGCACCGCAAAGCACAAAGCGCCTGTCGGTAATAAGCTCTGCTACCGCTTCGGTGAAGGCTGTGCGCAGCGTAGTGCTCTCCACCTTCTTGCCGCCTATCAGATGATATATGACTGTCCGTCTTGAGAGCTCTGCATACAGGATGCTGTCAAAGGCTATGCGTGCGTTGTTCTCTCTGGTCTTTACAAGCAGTACCTTGTCTCTTTTGATGCTCACAGAGGATATCGCCTCGTCAAGAGCGGCATAAAAGCTGTCCCTTGCAATAGGCTTCAGTATGTAATCAAAGGCTCTGACACGGAATGAGTCAAGGGCATATTCCTCACTGGAGGTAAGATATATTATCTTGCCGTCCGCCCCCATACTGCGAAGCGCCTTACCAAGCTCTATACCGTTTATCTCCGGCATCACAATGTCAAGTATATATATGTCGTAAGCGCCCTTTTTTCGGGTAGCCTCAAGCAGAGTCCTCGGCTCGGCGAAGGTCTCGAAATAAAGCTCAATGTCTTTTCTCGCCTCGGCATAGTCGGTGGCAATATCAAGGGTCTGTCCACGGCAAACAGCGTCGTCATCACAGATAGCGATCCTCATCCTTATCACCTCACGGTTATCTTTTCTGTCATTATATCATATAGTTTTCAGCTTTTCAATAAAAGGCGTGGTTTTATCCTTAAAAAGCTCCGAAAACAGTGCGGTTTGAATCTAAATTTGCGCAAAATGAATTCAATTTTGCGCAGACTTGTTTTGTATATAATTTTATAATATAATGACACTGTGTAAAACTATCTAAAAAAAAGAAATTACATACATTTTCAGGAGGGAAAATTATGGGTAAGAAGCTGACCAGGGTATTGGGTATGTTTTTGGTGCTGGCAATGCTTGTGCCTTTTATACCTGTGCCCATAGTTGATTCTGCCGAGGGTAACCCCTTCAATTATAACGTTTCCGGCTATGCAGGCGGCAGCGGTATTATGAAGAACGAGGTTATCAATCAGGTAACAAATTTAACGGATTATTATTATCACGAGGGTAGAGACCCGGATACGGGCTTTAAGGACCCCAAGTACGTTACGGGTTCCCCCGCAGTGAAGTTTATCTCGTTTGAGAACTACGGCGGTACGTGGTCCAGCGGCGTTTACGTTGTTGAGCTTACTACCGCTAACCTTAGCCCCGAGCTCACCTTTAAGAGCGGCAACGGCGGCAATTGGAACATCAAGTTCGAAAACGACGGCGTTTACAGCAAGAATTACATAGACCCCGAGGCAGAGCTTGTAATAAGCTGTAACTTCAGCAACAAGCAGGGCTACCTTAAGATAGGCAACAAGTCTGTCAGTGGTAAGGGCAGAAATGTGCTTGCCGTAAAGTTTAAGGATA
>JAZSLS010000034.1:0-20551 GCA_045535465.1 Eubacteriales bacterium | reverse complement strand
TATTCTTAACGATAACGAGATGGCTATTGCCCCAAACGTGGGCGGTATGAACCGTTATATGCGCAGGCTTAGCACCAGCACAAGGTACTTAGGCTTTAAGTACCGTCTTAAAAGTTTTTTTGCCGCAATTCCCTTGATAGGCAGACCCCTTACGGCTTTTTCCAGGGGGGTTAAAAACTTTGTTAAGCGTTTGGTGTGGCGTGACAATATGTTTGAAAGCCTTGGAATAAACTATTACGGGCCCGTTGACGGCTATGATATTTCTCATATGCAGGGCGTTTTGAAGGACGCAATGCGTGAAAAAAAGGCGTGTATAGTTCACGTGCGTACCGTTAAGGGCAAAGGCTTTGCACCTGCCGAGGAAGCGCCCGAAAAATATCACGGTGTTCCCAAGGGCGGTGTTTTTAAGGAAAACAGCGGTTTTTCCGCCGTTTTTGGCGACATTATGTTACGACGTGCAAAGCAAGACAGCAAGCTTTGCGCAATTACCGCCGCTATGTGCGACGGTACGGGGCTTAGCGCCTTTGCCGAGCAATACGAGAACAGATTTTTTGACGTGGGCATTGCGGAGGAACACGCCCTTACCTTTGCCTCAGGGCTTTCGGCAGGGGGTATGCACCCTGTATTTGCGGTGTATTCCACCTTTGCGCAGCGTGCCTACGACCAGCTTATACACGATGCGGCACTGCAAAAGCTGCCTATGATACTTGCCCTTGACAGAGCAGGCTTGGTAGGCGAGGACGGCCCTACCCACCACGGTCTTTTTGACGTGGGCTTTATGTTACAGATACCCGACAGCACACTTTGGGCACCCGAGGGATTTGAGGATATGAACAAGGCTTTTGATAAGGCTTTTGAATTTTCAGGTCTTTCCGCAGTGCGTTACCCCAGAGGCGGCGAGATTAAATACGACCGCAGCATATACACCGACCTTGGCACTATGTCCTATGCAGATATAGGCACGGGGGCGGATATTGCTCTTATAAGCTACGGCAGGCTTTGCTACAACGCCGTAGAAGCGGCAAAGCTTTTGGCTAAAAGAACCGGCAAGGGCGTACGCATTATAAAAGTGCTTAGGCTTAAGCCCTTTGATTTTTCGGTTTTCAGCCGCATTACAGAAGGAATAAATACCCTTTACTTCTTGGAGGAAGGGGTTAAAAACGGCGGTTTTTCCGAACACGTTACCGCCTATATGGCCGAAAGAGGCGAAACGACAGGACGAAAAATTATTATCCGTGCAGTAGACGACCGTTTTGTTTCCCACGGGGAAACAAACAGGCTTTATGAGGAGTGCGGCTTTTTGCCTCACCAAATAGCCGAGGAGATTTGTAAAAAAACAGGAGTTTAGAATATGGAGCTTAAAAGAGCAGACGTGGCCCTTTGCGAAGCAGGCTTTGCGGAAAGCCGTACCAAGGCAAGAGAGCTTATTAAAGAAGGCGTTGCCTACGCCGACGGCAAGCCCATAGAAAAGCCCTCCCAGCTTGTAAGCACCGAGGCGGAATTTTCTTTGACTGTGGATCTTGCTCCCGACGTATCCAGAGCGGGTCAAAAGCTTCGTGCCGCAATAGACGCCTTTTCTCCCGATATAAAGGGCAAGGTTTTTGTGGATATAGGTGCATCCACAGGCGGTTTTACCGAGTGCTTGCTGGAAAACGGCGCCTGCAAGGTGTACAGCGTGGACGTTGGCAAGGACCAGCTTCACCCCTCTCTTCGCGAAGACAGCCGTGTTGTAGTTATGGAAGGGGTCAACGCCCGCACTCTTACGGCAGAAAGCTTTGACGATGAAATAGACGGGGTCGTTATGGACGTTTCGTTTATATCGCAAACTCTTATATATCCTGCCGTTGCTTCTTTTTTAAAGAAGGGTGCGCCTATGATAACCTTGGTCAAGCCTCAATTTGAGGTTGGGCGTGAAAACGTTGGCAAAAAAGGAATAGTCAAGGACAAAAAGGGTACCCTTTTAGAAATGGTACTGCTTAAAATAAAGCTTGCGGCAGAGGATAACGGTTTTACCGTGGAAAACACCATCGCTTCCCCCATAAAGGGCGGCAAGGGCAACACGGAATACCTTACACTTTTTTATAAACAATAGGAGCTGATATAATTGACCATACGCAAGGCGGCACTTATACCCAATATTACCAAGCCAGGCGCGCTTCGCTGCGCCTTAACGGCGGCGGAGATATTGGAACGAAACGGCATAGAGATCTACACCGACGAAAGCAGAATATCAAGCTTTGCGGCTTTTGGCGGAAAAGCAAAGGCTCTTTCCATTGATGAGCTTTACAACCAATGCGAGCTTGTGGTTGTTTTCGGCGGCGACGGTACAGTGCTTGGGGCGGCAAAACGTGCCGCAGAAACAGGCACACTGGTGCTGGGCGTTAACTTTGGGCACGTAGGCTACATAACAGAGCTTGAGGCAAGCGAGATAGAAGCTCTTGAGCGTATCTGCACGGGAAATTTTAAAATAGAAGAGCGTATGATGCTGGACGTCAGCGTTGGCAAAAACGGCAGGCAGCTTTTTTTCGCCCGTGCCTTTAACGAGGCGGCTATTACCAGAGGTATAGTTTCAAGATTGGCGGATTTTTCCATAAGCTGTGACGGAAGCCCCGTAAGCTGTTACAGAGCAGACGGTATAATAGTGGCTACACCTACCGGCTCTACCGCCTATTCTATGGCGGCAGGCGGCCCTGTTATAGACCCTACCTTGGAGGTGCTTAGCGTTACGCCCGTTTGTTCTCATTCTTTGGATGCGGCACGAACCTTGGTTTTTGGCCCTTATTCCGTTATCAAGGTTAATATACCGTCTGCAAAGCACGCCGAGGCGGTGGTTACCGTGGACGGACGTTCTTTTTTCCGCATTAACGACGGCGAGCTGGCGGTTACCATAACACGATCGGAAAAAAAGGTAAGACTTGTAAGACTTAAAAACAGTTCCTTTGGAAATATACTTTATCAAAAATTCGGAAAAGGCTAAGAAAGGGAGTTTGATATATGAAGAAATCTCAACGCCACGCAGCAATATTGGATCTTATACAAAAAGAATGTGTACGCACACAGGAAGAGCTTTTGGAGCATCTTAAAAATATGGGCTTTGACACCACTCAGGCAACTATTTCCCGTGATATACGTGACCTTAAGATAGTTAAGGCATCTGACGGGAACGGCGGATACAGATACTCTGCAGCGCTTTCCGTAAACGATGGCGATTTTGCATCCAAGCTTAATACTATTTTTACCGAAACCGTTTACCGTGTAGACCACGCTTGCAATATTGTGGTACTTAAGACCTATTCCGGTATGGGTAACGCTGCAGGTGCGGCCGTGGACACTATGCATATGGACGGCGTAGTCGGCTCTCTTGCAGGGGATGATACTCTTATTATCATTGCCCGCAGCACCGAGTATGCAGAGGAGATAAGCAAACAGCTTTCTCAGCTTTTAAAATAAAGGGGTATGTGCTATGCTGTCGTCACTTCATATTGAAAACGTGGCGCTTATTAAAGAAAACACGCTGTTGTTTGCGGAAGGCTTTACCGTGCTTACAGGTGAAACCGGCGCAGGCAAAAGCATTATATTGGATGCACTTTCCCTTCTTTGCGGTGCAAGAAGCGACCGTGAGATTATACGAAGCGGCGAAAGCTATGCCTTTGTAGAGGGGTGCTTTGACCTGCTTGATGAGGACACCATAGCCCGTTTGAAGGAGCTTGACGTAAGCCCCGACGAGGACGGTGCGCTGTTCTTAAGCAGGCGTGTTTCCGCTGACGGCAGAAGCGTTGCCAGAATAGGCGAAAGGCAGGTGCCTTCCTCCCGTTTGCGTGCGGTTACGGAGCTCCTCCTTAACATTCACGGGCAGCAGGATACCCTGCTGTTAGCCGACAGAAGCAAGCAGCTTCCTCTTATAGACAGCTATGCGGGTACAGATAGCTTGCTTTTTACCTACCGTGAGCATTACAGGCGCTACAACCATATTGTTTCTGCCGTTAAAGAGGAAAAGGAAAAGGCAAAGGACGCTGCCTTTCGCAAGGAAATGATTGAGTTTAAGCTTAGCTCCTTAAAAAAAGCAAAGCTGCGCCCGAACGAGGAGGAGGAGCTGGAGGCAGCTCGTAAAAGGCTTAGAGCCGCTGAAAAAATTGCAAGCGCCGCCTCAACCGCTTACAGCAAGCTTTATGAGGAAGACGGCAGTGCGGCGGAAAACCTTTATCACGCTATGAACGCACTTTATGCCTTAAAAGACAGCCTTCCCGAAGCGGCAGAGCTTTACGACAGGCTGGACAGCGTAAAAAGCGAGGTTGCGGATATTGCCGACACCCTTGGTGACCTTGCTTCTACCGATGCCGACAATGCCGCCGCAGAGCTTGACAAGGTGGAAAGCCGCCTTGAGCTTATAGCAGAGCTTAAAAGGCGTTTCGGTACCGACTACGAGGGCTTGCTTTCCGCCCGTGACGCTCTTTTGAAGGAGCTTGAACAGATAGAAAACAGCGATGATTATATAAAAGAGCTTGAAGACGAAAAGAAGAAGTGCTTTGACCTTCTTACAGATACGGCAAGCGCCTTAAGCCTTGCAAGAAAAGAAGCCTCCGACGCCTTGGAAAAGCACGTGGAGGAGTGCCTTGGGGAGCTGGATATGCCCTCGGTGCGCTTTAACGTAGCTTTTACCGAAACTGCGCCCACGCCAGACGGTATGGACGAGGTGGAGATACTTATTGCGCCCAATGCGGGAGAAGTGCCAAAGCCCCTTTCCAAAATAGCCTCCGGTGGTGAGCTGGCCAGGATAATGCTTGCTATAAGAAGCGCCCTTTCGGAAATCGCAGGTGTTTCCGTTATGGTCTTTGACGAGATAGATACAGGCATTTCGGGTAAAACAGCCCAAAAAACGGGGCTTGCGTTAAAAAAGCTTTCCGCACCGCTTAACACTCAGGTGCTTTGCGTTACCCATTCTGCCCAGATAGCGGCGCTGGCGGATACTCATCTGCTGGTCAGCAAGCACGAAACCGAGGGCAGGACGAAAAGTGTGGTTACCGCCCTTGACAAGACAGGCAGAGTTACAGAGCTGGCACGCATCATAGGCGGTATAAACTTTGGTGATGCTACCCTCCTTGCGGCAAGAGAGCTGCTTGAAGAGGCAGCAAAGCTATGAAAAACAAAAAAAGCCTTTGGGCTTTAGTTCTTTCGGTGGCGGAAACGGCTTGGCTTGGTTTTATTTTTTCCAACTCTCTGAAAAGCAAAAGCGTTTCTGCCGAGCAAAGCAAGCCGTTTGAGGATATGATAAAGCCATCCTTGGATGCTATCGGTACAGACAAAAACACTGCCGAGCTTGCGGCCGTTATCGCAAGGAAGTCTGCCCACGTGGCTGAGTTTTTTGTGCTTACTATAATTGCTGTCGGTATTTTGTATCTTCTTGGCAAAAAACCAAAAGCCGTGGCTTGGGTTGCGGGCGCTTTTGGCTTTATCTGCGCCTGCACCGACGAGGCTTTGCAGTTAATTTCCCTCCGTGGCGCCGCAATTAAGGACGTGCTTATTGACAGTGTGGGGGTACTGCTGGCAGTTGCCGTGTTTGGTGCCTTTATAAAAATAAAGAATAAAAAAAACAAGGCAAAGAGTTAATTCTTTGCCTTTGTTTTTGCGTTTTGCTGCATATTTTAGGTTTTCTTTGCAATTTGGTTTCCGCATTTGGGGCAGCGCACGGTTATTTTGCCTTTATTTTTAGGCACACGCAAGTTGGCGCTGCATTTGGGGCAGCGAAAATGCTTGTGAGTTTTACGTTCACGCCATTTGCGGCGCATTAGCGAAAAACGTCCCTTTATTTTGTTTTTTATATTGGTGTAAAGGGCAAGCTCTCTTTGACGTGCTGCGTAGTTTTTTGAAAAAAAGCGAAAAAAGTAGGCAAAGTAAAAGACCATTGCCGCAAGCCACAGCGGGAAAAATCCTATAAATAGGTTTACCGTCATAAGAACAATGCTTACTATAAGCAAAAAATTGTTTAAAGAGTCACGCCCGTAGGAGTGAGAAAGTCTTATTTTTATTTTTTCAAAAAAGCCCTTCAATTTTCCGCCTCCTCTGTTATCACGCCTCGATATAAGGCGTCCATCCTTGCATCAAGCAGGGCGCTTTCTCTTGCACAATCAGACAACTCCTTTTCCATTTCGGCTGTAAAATCCCTATCCTTTTTATAACGCATCTGATGCTCTAAACTTGCCCAAAAGTCCATAGCTATGGTGCGAAGCTGTACCTCTACCTTCATTTCCTTTTTCTCGTGGGCAAGAAAAATGGGAATAGACACTATGAGATGCAGGCTGCGATAACCGTTGGGCTTTGGATTTTTTATGTAGTCCTTACGTTCTATAAGGGTAACGTCATCCTGAGCCAAAAGAGCATCTGCCAAGGTGTACACGTCGGTGATAAAGGAGCAAATCACACGCACCCCTGCTACGTCGTGTATATTTTGCTCAAGAGACTCAAGCGTATCCTTTATATCTCGGCGAGACATTTTTTCCATAATGCTGGAGGTTTTTTTAAGACGGGTTTTTATGCCGTTTATGGGGTTGCGGTCGTGCTCCAAGGAAAACTCCTCGTTAAGCACGTTAAACTTGGTTTCTATCTCCATCATTGCGCAACGGTAGTAGCTCATAAGCCTTGTAAAGGGACGGGATTTTTCCTCCAGCCACTGAAGCGTTTTGGCTTTTTCGTTTTGGTTGTTCACAAAAATCACCTTTTTCTGCGGTTTTTTATATTATATCACAGTTTTATAAACTAAATCTGAATTTTTTAAAATTTAACAATAAGTTGTGTTTTCTATTGACATACCGTGCCTTTGCCAGCGGTCTGACGGCGCAGAGAAATCTGCGCCGTTAAAATTTGCTATTGTATTAATGATGCGTGTATGATAAAATATTCTCGGAGGTGAAGCCTTTGGAAAAAGACATCAAAAAGAGCCGTATTTGGGAGCTGGATGCATTCCGTGGTATATGCATACTTGGGGTTATTATAGTACACGCCATTTACGATATTACCGTAATTTTTGGGGTAAACCTTAAGGTGCCCGATTTTTATTATTTTGTTAAGGATTACGGCTCTATTCTGTTTGTGCTTTTGTCCGGTATATGCGTTACTTTGGGCAGAAAAAGCGTAAAACGAGGGCTTATAGTTTTAGGCTTTGGGCTTGGCATATCTGCCGTTATGGCGGTGCTTACCCATATAGACCCTTACAGCTTTGGTAATATTTATTTTGGCATTTTGCATCTGCTTGGGGTATGTATGATTATTTATCCCCTATGGAAAAGGCTTCCAACCCCAGCAGTTTTTGTTCTGGGCGTTGTTTGCATAGTGTTGGGGTTTTATTTTGAAGGCTTGCATACCCAAAAGCTTACGCCTCTTCTTATTTTCGGTATCGAAAGCTACGGCTTTTTTGCCGTTGACCATTTTCCCGTTTTCCCCTACCTTGGTTATTTTCTGTTTGGCGCCGTGCTGGGGCGTACCCTTTATAAAGGCAAGGAAAGCTTGCTGCCCCGTTTTCCATACAAAAACCCCGTTTGCCGCTTTTTTATGCTTTGCGGCAGACAAAGCCTGTGGATTTATATCCTGCACCAGCCTTTGGTTTTTGGCATTTTGTGGGTTGTTTTTAATGTTTTTTAAAAGTGGCTTTTGCCACTTTTTCTTTTTCACCAATACTTGCAAGCGAAAAAGTTTTGTTCGTAGGGGCGGTCATCGGCCGCCCGATACGTAATGGGTTACGCCGACCTTGCACGTTGCATAAAACGGGAGCGCACGCCGCTGCGGTGTTCTTTGCTGTTAAAGCTTAAAAAAGGTCGGCTAACGCCGACCTTTTTAAGCTTTATTTTTTGTCGTTAAGCTTTACAAGCAAATCACGGATTTCGCCCAAAACCTCTGCGTTCTTTTCTTCAATGGTGGGCTCTGCAGGTGCTGCGGGTTCTTCTGCTTCTTCCTCTTGCTTTTTGTACTTTTCAATAAGAGCAAGACGCTTTTTCTGGAAAGCCATAGCGCTCTTTACGATAACAAAGATCACAAGCGCAACGAGAAGAAAGTCTATAATAGACTGTAAAAACGCACCGTAGTAGATAGCGTTTTCGGTAACGATAACTTCGCCTGCGTCGTTCAATTCTTCGGGTCTGAACACGTGCTTAAGGTCGTCAAGAGACTTGTTGCCCATAAGCTCTGTAATGCAGGGCATAAGTATCTTATCGGTAAGGGCGGTAACAATTGCCTTAAAAGAGTTACCGATGATAACACCGACTGCCATATCCAGCACGTTGCCCTTGGTTATAAACTCCTTAAACTCCGTAAAAAAGCCTTTCTTGTTCTTTTTTGCCATTTTAAATGAACCTCCTGAGTTTTTTATTTCTTATTTCTATTGCTCTATCGGGATAATTGGTTATAACGGCATCCACGCCCAGCTCCACCAAGGTGGTAAGGTCGTTTACGTCGTTGGGTGTGTAGGGATGCACCCTAAGCCCTGCCTCGTGAGCTTTTTTCACGTATTCCACGTCGGCAACCACGCCGCCAAAGGCGGGGTGAAGCGCCGTTGCCTTAAGGCTTTTACCCAGCTCCACAAAGCCGCTTTCCGTTCCGTATAAGGGTGCAACGGGTACGGCAGGATTAAGCTCCTTAAGCTCCTTTAAATAGCTATGCTCAAAGGAAGAATAAATAACCGCGCCTGCGGCGCCGCATTCCTCCTCCACCTGAAGAACCGCCTTAACTATCTCAGGACGTGTCTTCTTAAGCTCGGTGTTAACGATAACGCCAAAGGGCAAAACTGCACGATATACCTCCTTGAGGGTAGGTATATACTCGCCCTTAAAGCGTTTTCCAAAAACGTCGGGATAACCAAAATCAAAACGGTAAAGCTCCTCCAGAGTCATCTCCTCGATAACGCCCTTACCGTCGGAAGTGCGCTTTATATCAGCGTCGTGACAAACGACCACCTCGCCGTCGGCGGTAAGATGCACGTCAAGCTCAATACCGTCAGCACCTAAACGGCACGCCAAAAGAAAAGCCGAAAGGGTGTTTTCCGGTGCGTAAGCGGAAGCTCCTCTATGAGCCCATACAGCGGTATATAACACAGTTGTTCACCCGTCTTTCCTTTAATTATTTCACTGCGTTTATCTTTTTAAGAAGCGCATCGGCATCCGCACCGTGAGCGGCGCAAGCCTGTTCTATTGTTTCGCTTCTGGAGCAAGGACAACCAAGACAGTGCATACCTATCTCAAAAAAGAAGGGAGCGCAGTCGGGGCATTGGTCAAGAACGTCGCCAACGATAGAATCCTTAGTAAATGTCATAGCAATTAACCTCTCTTTACCTGTTTGTTTTTTCTGTATTCTTCCACCAGCTCCTTTATCATAAGCCCGCTTTGGAAAAGCGCAAAAACGCTAAGGGGTAAAAGGATGGCGGTAAGCCACTGTTTATAGTTTAATGCGGTGTACTCTAACACCGTTGCCACGCTTGGAACAAGCATAAGCACGCAAACGCCCAAGGCAGCCACTGCCGCCGCTAAAGGCACGGCATAGCTTTTAAAAGCAGACGAACGGTAAAAATGCTTTTGCTCCGGCCCGAAAAGAAGCCCCAAGAAAAGGCACACTGCAAAGGAAACGAAGACCGCAGTGGGTATACCCGCCGCATTTTCTCCAAGACGTGTCAAAAACAGCTTTACGCCTATCATTGCACCGCCGCAAAACAGCCCGTAAAGGGCGGCAAAGGGCAGGCCCTTATGAGCATCCCCGTAGTCCACCGCATCCTCCAGCAGCTTCCTGTGGTCGGGAGAGAACGCCGCCGCTGCCGCAAAAACAAGATTAAAGGCAGAAGCGCCTATTATTATATCCTGCAAACGCAAGGGAGAATCCATACCGAAAAGTATAGAATAAACGGCAAGCGCCATAACCGCCGCTGCGGCTGTAACAAACTGCCTTGACGCCCCCGTTATGCGTCTGTACATCATTTTGGAAGCTCTTATAACCGTTTCCACCGTTTTAAGACCGCTTTTGTAAAGCAACACATCCGAAGCGCACCTTACCGTCTCCGTAGAAGTAGAGACGGGCACAAGGGTAACGTCTGCCTCGTGCATCATAGGTATACGGTCAGTGCTTTCGGCAGTTATCGCCACGGTGCGGCCTGCCTCACGGCGTATACGCATAACGTCCAGCCACTCCTCCTCGCTTAAGTGGAGGTAAAGCTTATAGCTTTCGCTGTCTGCCACGTAAAGTCCTCGGTCAGCGTACTTAAGCTGTTCCGCCGCCATAACCTGCTTTTCGCTTTGGATAATGCCTGCGTTTTTTGCCATACTTGTAGCAGTAACGTACGCCTCGTGTGAAAGCATAACGGTTTCTATGCCCCCTGCGGCGCATTTGTAAACCGCACTGGCAGAGTCCAATTTTAAAGAAGTATAAAGCCCAATAAAGCCGTTAAGCACCAGCCTGCGGTAGGCAACTGCGGAATTGCGCAAGCTGTCGCAGTCACAAATGGCAGATGCCACGGCAATAACGTGCTGGGAAGCATCGCCCATCTCTCTTGCCGCCTGTTGCATACGGCGCATAGAATACTCGTCAAAACGGTTGTTTGTGCCGTTTGCCACGTAACCTGCGCACAAAGGAAGTATCTCCTCCGGTTTACCTCGAAGGATAAGCAAATTTGCATCATCGTGAAGATAAAGCGCTTGCTTTATCTCACCGTTTTTTGCGTATTCCGCCTCTATGCGGAAATACTCGTTTCTGAAATCGTCAATATTTATACCTATGCGGTCACACTCTCTGCCCAAGGACACGTCCATAGGCATACCCGCAAAGCCCTCGTTTAAGTCAAGGCTTTTATTGCTGCGGCGCAAATCGGAGCAAAGAAGGGCGTAGGTAAGCACCTTTCTTATGTCCTCGCGGTTTTCCGCATTAACCGCATAGTAGCTTTTGTTTATGTACACACGCTTAGGTCTCAGCTCGCTCATAGGAAACGCCACAGACTTATCGCAAAGGATGCTGTCCGTAACGCAAAGGGTATCCGCTGCCGAAAAGCGCCTTAAAACTGCGCCGTTTTTACGCATACGCCTTATACCTGCGGCAAAGCCGCCAAGCCCCAAGGATGCCGCCGTCCTTTGCATACAGCAAAGGGCCGTTGCCGCACACATCATATAGGCATCCACCAAGGGACGGCCAAGGAACAAGCCCGCAACAACCAAGACAAAGCTTAAAGCCGAGATAACAAGGGTAAAAGCGCCGCTTATTCTTACGGTATCCCTATACAAAGCGGGAAGCTGTTTTTCCGCATCGGATGCCTTGCGGTACAGATAGCAGTCGTTACCTGTGCGGCATACTATTGCTTTAGCTCTGCCGGAGGTAACTATAGTGCCTGCGTAAACCATATTGTAGCTGCCCTTGCCCTCTTCTTCGGCAATATATTCCGCATCCTTAAGAGTGGATTCCTTAACACCTGTAACAGGCGTTTCCAATACGTTTAGGTGGTTTGCTTCCGCTATGCGGGCGTCGGCAGGAACAATAGTGCCGTTTTCCAGCTCTATAACGTCACCCGGTACAAGAGAAACGCTGCTTACGGAAAGGCGTTTGCCGTCCCTTATTACGGTGCAGCGCATAGCGTTATCCCGCAGTGACTTGTTAAGCACCGAGGCGGCAAACCTTTCCACGGCTGCGCCAAGAAGCATAACCGCTGCCAAAATTACCGCCATCGGAGTATACATATCACCGTTTTCCGCAAAGGTTTCGGCTATTAAAAGGCTTGCTATCATAAGGGGTATGCATATACCCTTTATCTGTTTTTTTATAAGGTTAAAAAATGAAGTGTCATACTCCGCCTGAAGGGTATTAAAGCCCTTTTCCATACGGGTGCGGCGTATTTGCTGTTTATCCAGCCCCTGCTCCATATCCGTGCCGAAATAGGCGGCAACCTCAAAGGCCTCCATCTCGGCAGGAGCAAAGTCTCCATCCCCTGCGGAATAGCCTGTGCCGGTATTTATTTTGTCAACCTTTGGCTTGTTTGTTACGTCGTTTTTCATTCCGCAGTCTTTTCCTTAATTGCTTAAATGCAGTCTATCTTCAACTCGCCGTTTTCGGCGGTAACACTTGCCCCTGTAATGGGCGTTTTGTAATTCTCTATGATAATGGATGCAAGGGTGTCCTCTATTTCCGTTTGTATCACACGGCGAAGATTACGGGCGCCGTACTTATCGGAAAAGCCCTTTGCACAAAGCGCTGCCACTGCCTTGTCATCCCATACAAAGCTTATATCCTTATCCGCAAGAACCTTCCTAAGGTCAGCAAGCATTATGCCGCAAATGGTGTGAATATTGTCCTCGCTGAGACGGTTAAACACAACAATATCATCCACTCGGTTAATAAACTCGGGGCGCAAAAAGCGTTCCAGCGCACGCATAGTACGGTTTTCGTCGTTACCCTTTGCATCGGCGTTAAAGCCTGCGGTGGGAGAAGTATTGGTGCTGCCCGCATTGGTGGTCATAATGATAACGGTGTTTTCAAAGTTGACCTCTTTACCGTGTGCATCAGTTATTCTGCCGTCGTCAAGTATCTGAAGCAAAATATTCATAACGTCGGGATGCGCCTTTTCTATCTCGTCAAAAAGCACCACGCTGTAAGGCTTGCGGCGTATCTTCTCCGTAAGCTGACCTGCGTCGTCATAGCCTACGTAGCCGGGAGGAGAGCCTATAATACGGCTTACGGAATACTTTTCCATAAACTCGGACATATCAAGGCGTATAAGAGACTCCGGACTGTCAAAGAGATAGCCCGACAACACCTTTACAAGCTCGGTTTTACCCACGCCTGTGCTGCCTGCAAAGATAAAGGAAACGGGCTTTTTCTTATAGGAAACCCCTGCCCTGCTTCTCTTTATGGCCTTTGCTACCTTGCCTACCGCCTCATCCTGACCGATAATGCGCTTTTTAAGCTCCGCTTCAAGACGGTCTATTTTTGCAAACTCGTTTTCGGTTATACTGCTGGCGGGAATACCTGTCCAAACCTCGATAACCCTTGCCACGTCGTCATCGGTAAGGCGAAGCTTATCACGCTTTTTGGAAAGCTTTTTAAACTCATCCTCCTTAATGGCAAGCTCGGTGCGAAGGTCTGCCATAATGCGGAAGTTGTCCTCACTGGGCTCTGCACCCTCAAGCTGCTTAAGGCGGTCGCTTATCTCACTTATGGTCTTGTCAAGCTCCGCAATCTGCCCCACAATAGGAGACTCCATAGCAAGGCGTGATGCCGCCTCGTCCATAAGGTCAATAGCCTTATCGGGCAAATAACGGTCGGTAATATACCTTTCGGACATAGAAACCATACGGTTTATAAGAGCATTGTCTATACGTATGCCGTGGTAATCCTCATAATACTTCTTTATGCCCTTAAGGATAGCAACCGTATCCTCCTCGCTGGGCTCGTTTATCATAACAGGCTGAAAACGCCTTTCAAGAGCGCTGTCCTTTTCTATATACTTGCGGTATTCGGTAAGGGTAGTAGCGCCTATAACCTGTATCTCGCCTCTCGAAAGGGCGGGCTTTAAGATATTGGCTGCGTTCATACCGCCCTCGGCGTCACCTGCGGCAACTATGGAGTGTACCTCATCAATAACAAGGATAATGTTGCCAAGCTTCTTTACCTCGTCAATAAGCCCCTTCATACGGTTTTCAAACTGACCCCTGAACTGAGTGCCTGCAACCATAGCGGTCATATCTACAAGGTAAACCTCCTTGTCCTTAAGCTTGTAGGGCACCTTGCCGCTTACTATTCGGGAAGCAAGCGCCTCCGCCACGGCGGTTTTACCCACACCCGGCTCACCTATAAGGCAAGGGTTATTCTTCTGCCTGCGGCAGAGTATTTGCATAACACGAAGAAGCTCCGTTTCTCTGCCTACTATATTGTCTATCTTTCCCTCCTTTGCCTTTTCCGTAAGGTTTTGGCAAAATTGAGAAAGATGCTTGCGGGAAGTATCCTTTTTTGCCTCTTTTTTGGAAGCTTCCTCTCCCTTGCCGCCTTGAGGCTCCTTTGCCCCCATACCCGGGAAAAGGGAACCAAAGTTTATGGCAGGGGCTCTTCCCTCGTCGCTGTCGCTGTCATCATCCATAGGAATAAGACCGGACATCTCCTCCATCATAGCGTCAAGCTCATCCTCGGAAACGCCCATTTTGGAAAGAATATCGTCAATAGGACGTACACCAAGCTCCTTAGCGCACTTGATGCAAAGCCCTTCGTTTATAGTTTTGTCGCCTTCAACTCGGGTAACGAACACAACCGCTATACGAGTTTTGCAACGGGAACACATTTTAGACATTAGTTTTAATCAACGCCTTGCGGCGGTTTCCTCCGTTAATTATTTATATAAGGTTAGATAAAAAGTTAATGCTTTCTATAGCGGAATACAGCAAAGAGTCCGAAAGGTCGGTGTTCAGTGCCCATTCCCAGCCAAAGCTGCCTGCAACGGGAAGCGCCCATTTTATAATAAGGCAGGCAATAAAAACACGTACTGTTGCAACAATCACGCCTACTGCCGCACCAAGTATCTTATCAGCCTTTTTTAGAGCAGGCAGGTCAACAAACTTGGTAAGCACTATCTCAAGAACCTTTATAAGCACCCACGAAACCATAAACAGCAGTATAAAGGCAAGAACACCGCAGCAAAGATTAACCGCAGGCTCTCTTATAGACTCCTTAATATAGCTTTGTGCGCTGAGTATGCCTTCTCTACGCCATTCCTCGTAGTTTTCTTCCATAGCTTCGTATCTGTCCTCTGCGCCAAAGGTCTTGCAAATTTTGTAAAGGCTGCCCTTTTCCTCTTCTTCCTCAAAGGCGTCTTCATAGTTGTCCACGGTAATGTTCTTCTCTATTACCCTGTCAACAGCGTTGCTTACGCTGGTACCAAAGCCGCCTTTTTCAAGAGCATTTGACAAAGGAGAACAAAAGGCAATAGCTATAATTACAGCCAAAAAGAAGCCCAGACCTCCTACTACGGTTTTTACAAAGCCTCGTTTTATTGCCATTATCATAGTAAATGCCACTATCGCAACTATAATGATATCAATTATTGCTCCCATCCGATGTTTCTCCTTTCATTTTTAAAAGCTCCTTGTAATCCAAAACGTTACCTGCGCCTTCGGTTAAAACAAGGCTTTTTCCATCCTCCACGGGCAACAAATCCATAATTGTTTCCTCCGTGGTGTGGGTACGGCTTTCGCCGCTTGGTATGTGGGTAACCGTTAAGGTCTTATCGTCTGCCGTGAAAAGGTATTCACCCTCGGTCTCCGCTACACGAAGACCCGACTCAAAGTCACCGCTCCACTTAAGCTTACCGTCCTTAAGGCTGTAGGCTTCAAGCCTTACCCCTGCGGTAAGCGCCGACAGCGAATATTGCCTTAGAAAATAGCTGCCGCCCATATAACAGCCGCTTATACCCTCTGTGCCGAAATCCAAAACGGCGCTCTCGTTGCCTGCCTTATCATACATATGGCAACGACTGTCGGTAAGAAGCGCTATCTCGCCATTGTCGCCAAAGGCTACACGATAGGGATATTCACCGGTTATGCTGTGCTTTACCAAAGGCTCTTCCTTGGAAAGGTCGTACAGGTAAAGGGCAGTAACAAACTCGCCGCCGACAGCCTCCACCGATGCGGTAACAAGACGGGTTGCGTCGGCATTTAAATCTATGGAGAGGGTATAAAGACTGCCGTAGGAGCAGTTATACACCTCACGAAAGCTCTCGTCGTATACAAAAACAGAGCTTCGGCTGGTTTTCTTTTCGCTTATTACGGCAAAGTAGCCGTTATCGGTGGCGGTAGCCCCACGCAGAGGATACTCATAATTCAAGGTCTGCACCGTTTCAAGGGTGCTTTTTGCAACCAATTTGGTACCGCCAAGGTCGTAGATATACATATATTTTGCACTGGAGATAACCTCGGGGGCGTCCATCTTAAAGGTGGTATCTACCGAACGTCTTGCACCCAAAAGGCTGTAAACCGCAACGCCGCTGTTGCTTACCACGGCAAGGTCGCCTCTTACCAATGCAAAACGGTTTGTTTCGTTGTTATCGTAGTAAATGGTATTGTAATTCTCGTTTTCCGTTTCGCCGTCACCAAGAAAGCTAAGCAAATACCTAAAGTTATCCGCATTTATCTCATCGGTACGAAACGAAAAGCCGTAAAGGACGGTGGCAAGAGCCAAAACCAAGCAAAGATACTTAATAAGCGCAAAAAACACACTTATGCGCTTGTAATAGCTTTTGCCGTCTACTACCTTTTGCTTTTTTCCGTTAAATACGGAAAAAGCTCCCATACACACCGCCTCCTTTCTTTATTCCTTTGCTTCAAAGCCCCTTATACGTGCTTCAAGCTCCTCTCTGCTGTAAAACACCTGCTTTAAAAACAAGCCGCAGGCAGGCGCCGTAGGGCCTGCGTTTTCTCTGTTAGGCTCGTTTACAGCCTTGTTTATGTCTAAGCTGCCCTTGCAAGCCTTAAGCAAGGTGCCTACCATTATACGTACCATATTATACAAAAATCCGTCTGCGCCTGTGGTTATTCTTATCTCGTCCCCTACACGCTCCACGTCAAAGTAGTAAACGGTACGTACCGTGTCCGTTATCTTGCTGCCCGCAGACATAAACGAGCCAAAATCGTGCTTGCCCACAAAAGCCTTACCAAGCAGCGCCGCCTTATCCGCATCTATATAAAATGGATACTGATAGGTCATACCCTCCGTAAAAGGGTCACGAATACGGGTGTTGCGAATAACGTAAACGTATTCCTTGCCCAAGGCACTGTACCTTGCGTGAAAATCATCACTCTCCACCCTTGCAGACAAAACGCTTATATCAAGAGGGAGATGCATATTAAGAGCAACGGCTAGCTTTTCGGGCGGTATTTCCTTTTCGCTTTCTACGTGGCAAACGTAGCCAAGGGCGTGAACACCGCTGTCCGTCCTGCTGCAGCCCGTAACCCCAAGGCGTTTACCAAAAACCTTTTCGATAGCATCCTGAACCGCACTTTGGACAGAGGGCGCATTTTTTTGCACCTGCCAACCGCTGTAATTAGTTCCCTTATATCCAAGGGTAAGCGCATACACAGCCATTATATTCCTACCCCAAAGGCGTTTATGAAGAACACGCCTACCGCAAAGCCCACCATTACAAACAGAAACAAAAAGTCGCTGAAACGGCATTTCATCTGTTTCATACGGGTACGGCCCTCACCGCCGTGATAGCAACGGCACTCCATAGCCTCTGCCAGCTCGTCGGCACGGCGAAAAGCGGAAACGAAAAGAGGTATGAGTATGGGAATAAGCGCCTTTGCTCTTTTTAAAAGTCCGCCCGATTCCATATCTGCGCCTCTTGCCTTTTGGGCGCACATTATCTTATCGGTTTCCTCCACCAGCGTGGGAATAAAACGAAGGGCAATAGTCATCATCATTGCAAAATCGTGCACGGGTACGTGCAAAAGCTTTAGCGGAGTAAGCAGCTTTTCGATAGCGTCGGTCATATCAAGGGGCGAGGTGGTGTAGGTAAGCACCACAAAGCTGCCGCAAACCAAGCAAACAAGCCTTAACATCATAAAGCCTGCATATATAAGCCCCTCCTTGGTTATATTTATAAACCTCCACTCAAAAAGAGTAGTATCACCTTTATAGAAGAATATATTAAGTATGCCCGTAAACAAAAGAATGAATATAAGAGGCTTAAGATTTTTAAGCACTATTTTTACGGGTATGCGTGACAGCAGTACCAAAGCCGAGGTAATTACCGTAACAGCCAAAAACGAAAACGCACTTTTTGCGGCTATCGTTGCCACAAGAAAGGCTATAAGTATAAGTATCTTAAACCTTGCGTCCGTTTTGTGCAGTAGCGATTTTCCCGGAAAAAACTGCCCTAGGGTTACATCTTTAAGCATTTGCTTCTCCTGTTTTAAGCCTTTTTTCTATCAAAGCCTTTATACGGCGTACACCCTCCTTACAGGTGTATACGTCCGTTTCGCTGACAAGGGAACGTTTTCTAAGCTCCACAAACAGCTTTGTGACCTGAGGAAGGTCAAGGGAGGCATCAAAAAGACGCTCCGCATCGTGAAAAACCTCTGCCGGCGTGCCTTGCATATGCACCCTGCCGTGGTCAAGCACCACTATATAATCGGCGTATCTTGCTATGTCCTCCATACTGTGGGAGATTATTATCATAGTGCTTTTTCTTTCCTTGCGGTACTCCAAAAGACCGCCTATTATTTCCTCTCGGCCTGCAGGGTCAAGCCCTGCCGCAGGCTCGTCCAGCACCAAAACCTCCGGCTCCATTGCCGCTACGCCCGCTATGGCAACACGCCTTTTTTGACCGCCCGAAAGCTCAAAGGGTGATTTTTCAAGCATAGTGTCCTCTATGCCGCAGGATTTTGCCGCCTCTCTTACCGCCCTGTCAAGGGCTTCGCCCGTCATCCCCATATTCTTGGGGCCAAAGGCTATATCCTTATACACGCTTTCCTCAAAAAGCTGATATTCCGGATACTGAAACACAAGCCCCACACGAAAACGCACCTTGCTTATTTCCTTGGGCTTTGCCCATATATCCTCGCCGCCAAGGTACACCTTGCCCTCCGTGGGCTTGTTAAGACCGTTTAGCAACATAGCAAGGGTGCTTTTTCCGCTGCCCGTATGACCTATAATGCCCACAACACGGTCAGAACCAAAATCTATGCTAACGTTGTCCAGCGCACGTTTTTCAAAAGGAGTACCTGCGCCGTAAACAACGCTTACGTTTTTTACCTCTATACCAGACATTTCTTTAAAGTCCCTTTACGTAGTTTTCTATGGCGTCTGCCGCCTCCATAGTATGCAGTATGCCCCTCGGAAGCTCTATGCCCGCCTCCGTAAGCATATCGCAAAGCTCGGTTATCTGCGGTGTGGCAAGGTTTGCCCGTCTAAGCTCCTCCCCGTGAGAGAAAACCTCCGTAGGCGTACCGTCCATAAGCACCTTACCCTTGTCCAAAACCACTACTCGGTCAGCCTCTGCCGCCTCGTTCATATAATGGGTTATATTTATAACGGTTATGCCGTGTTCCTTATTAAGACGGCGCATAGCCCCCATTATGTCACGCCTGCCAATGGGGTCAAGCATAGCAGTTGCCTCGTCAAAAATAATGCAGTCGGGCATCATAGCAAGCACGCCCGCTATGGCAACACGCTGCTTTTGACCGCCTGAAAGCTTATGGGTTGCGTGGGTGGCATACTCGCTCATCCCCACCTCCGCCAAAGCCTTATCCACTCTGCGGCGTATCTCGACAGGCTCTATGCCCAAGTTTTCGGGTGCAAAAGCCACGTCCTCCTCCACAACACTGGCAACTATCTGCTTGTGGGGGTTTTGGAAAATCATACCGCAGCTTCTTCTAAGCCTATAAAGCTCCTCCTCGTTTGCAGTGGAAAAGCCTCCAACGGTTATACTGCCCCTTTGGGGCTGTAATATGCCGCATATCAGCTTGGCAAGCGTGCTTTTCCCGCTGCCGTTACGACCTAAAACGGCGTTGTACGTTCCCTTTTCAAAGGAAATATCAAGGCCGTCAAAAATTCTGACCATACCTTCCTCGTCATAGGAAAAGCATAGGTCCTTTACCTCTATATAAGACATAGCCACCTCTATACGGTAAACCTTGCGGATGCACCGCAGGGTAAGCAAAGCCCGCTTGCCTCTACGGGCAGCCCCAGCTCGTCACTGTCCACTCTGCCGCCAAAGCGAGGCTTTAGCGCAAGACCTAAAATGTAACCGCAGGTGGAGGGCGAAAGCCCTGCCGTATAGGAGTTAAGAAGCACAAACAAGGGGTTATCGGAAAGAAGAGGAACAAGGTCCGCCACAAGGCTGTCCAGATCTGCTTCCAAGGACCACTTTTCACCGCCGGGGCCTCTGCCGTAGGAGGGTGGGTCAAGAATTATAGCGTCGTACTTATTACCTCTGCGCTGTTCACGGCGTACAAACTTAAAGCAGTCGTCAACTATAAAGCGTATACCGTCCTGTCTTACACCGCTTATGGAGGCGTTAAGCTTTGCCCTTGCCACCATACCCTTGGAGGCATCCACGTGGCAAACAAAGGCGCCCGCCTTGGCTGCCGCAATAGATGCGCCGCCTGTGTAAGCAAAAAGATTAAGTAGCTTTATGGGTCTGCCTGCGTTTTTTATAAGCTCCGAAAACCAATCCCAATTTGCCGCCTGCTCGGGAAATACGCCCGTATGCTTAAAGCCCATAGGAGACACGGAAAACTTTATAAGGCTTGCTTCGTCGGTTTTACCGCAAAGGTTGTAGGTAATTTCCCATTCCTCGGGCATATCCTTTTTTACCCAGCTTCCGCCGCCGCCCGACGAACGGCTGTAAACACCGTTTGCCTTGCGCCAAGCGCCGCCTTCGCCCCCTGCCCATATAACCTGTGGGTCGGGACGTACAAGAACGTAGTCGCCCCAACGCTCAAGGCGTTTTCCGCCGCCTGCGTCCAGTAATGCGTAGTCACTCCAATTAGAAGCTATAAACATAGGTTTTCCACTTTTTAACTGTCAAAAAATTTTGTTTGCACCGTAG
>JAZSLS010000128.1:0-4477 GCA_045535465.1 Eubacteriales bacterium | reverse complement strand
CATTAACAGCTTAGGATGACACATCATCGCTCTGCCCATTGCGAGCATTTGCTGTTCACCGCCCGAAAGAGTACCTGCAATTTGATTTCTTCTTTCGCCAAGACGTGGGAAGGTTGTGTAAATTTCCTCTACGTCCGCTTTGATTTGGGCCTTATCCTTTTGAGTATAAGCGCCCATCATTAAATTCTCGTAAACCGTGAGCTCTTGGAAAACGTGTCTGCCTTCGGGAACCTGAGTCATACCGAGATTTACTATTTTGTGACCGGGCATTTTGGTAATATCGGTGCCGTTGTAGATCACGCTACCGCTTCTTGCAGGAATAAGTCCCATAATGCTCTGCATCGTGGTAGTTTTGCCTGCTCCGTTAGCGCCGATCAAGGTAACAATTTCACCCTCGTTTACTTCAAAGCTGATATCCTTAATTGCTTGAATAACGCCATAGTAAACGCTTAAATCTTTAACTTCTAATAGTGCCATATTATTACCCCCTACCCTCCGATATACGCTTTAATTACTTCAGGGTCGTTGAGAGCAACAGAGGGGGTTCCCTGTGCTAAAACCGTACCAAAGTTTAAAACGGTTACTTCGTCGCAAAGACCGGATACAAACTTCATATCATGCTCAATAAGAAGTATTGTTATATCAAATCTATCGCGGATGAGTCGTATAGTATCCATAAGCTCGGCAGTTTCGTTAGGGTTCATACCTGCCGCAGGTTCGTCCAAAAGAAGGAGCTTGGGATTCGTTGCCAATGCTCGTGCAATTTCCAATTTACGCTGTTTTCCGTAAGGAAGATTACACGAAAGGTTGTTGCGTTCATTGTAAAGGTCAAAGATTTTCAAGAGCTCTTTTGCCTTTTCGCGCATTTGCTTTTCAGCCTTAAAATGGCGAGGAAGACGGAACATGCTTTCAAAAAGTGAGCATTTAAATTCCGGTTGATTGTGAAGTCCAACCATTACGTTACGAATAACGCTCATATTATTAAAAAGACGAATATTTTGGAAGGTGCGGGCAATTCCACAATGGTTAATATGTTCCTGACCCTTACCTGTCAAGTTTTCGCCGTCAAGAAAAAACACACCTGTGGTAGGTTTGTAAACACCTGTTAGCATATTAAAAACAGTTGTTTTGCCGGCACCGTTAGGGCCAACCATACCATAAATCTGGTTTTTTCTTATCTTAAGATTAAGTTCCGAAACCGCCTTCAAACCGCCGAAGGAAATGCCTAAATTTTGAGTTTCAAGTATATAGTCAGACATTATTTACCCTCCTTTGAAGGTTTATCGGGATTAACCGTCGAAGAAGAAACCTGAAGGTCAACCGACAGGATCTCGTTCATCTCAATTTTTGTAGGAACTCTATCCCATTTAGCCTCGTCATCGCTTTGATGCGCGGGGTTGTGACGCTTGAACTTACTGAAAAGATTTTTGAGGTTGTATTTTTCTCTAATGCCTTTGAACATAGGCGCGTTGTTGTAAATGACAATTACAATAAGAACCAGCGCATAGAACAAATCCTGAAGTACTGCCAAGTCACCTGTGAGGTGCTTTTGCAAGAAATTGTCGAGGAATGTGATAACTGTTGCGGCGATAATAGAGCCGTTAATGCTACCCATACCGCCAAGCACTACCATAACCAAAATCTCGATAGAATAGTTATAGCTGAAGTTTGTACTCTGGATAGTGAACTGTGCAAAGCTATAAAGAACACCTGCGATACCTGCAAAGAATGCAGACACAATAAACACAGAAAGCTTGTACTTTGTTACGTTGATACCCGTCGCTTTTGCGGCAATTTCGTTATCACGGATAGCCGTGATAGCACGTCCGTGTTTTGAACGAATAATGTTTTGAACAACGAACAAGCAAACAAGCACCAAAACAAAGCCGACGATAAACAGATAGTTTCTGTCGAAACGTGGAGTTTTAAGTCCCAGAGAGCCACCAAAGGATTCGCTTGACGAGTTCATAAAGATTGCTCTTACAATTTCGCCGAAAGCAAGCGTTACGATTGCAAGATAGTCGCCTTTAAGTCGCAGCGCAGGAAGACCGATCAGAAAACCGCAAATTGCGGCGGCAATACCGCCTACAATCAAAGAAATAACGAGATTTACCAGTGAACTCTTGCCCAAAAGTCCTGCGTCGTTGAGCAAAACTGAAACCTTACCGCCAAGGTATGCGCCGACGCACATAAAGCCTGCGTGTCCCAAGCTGAGCTCACCCAAAAATCCTACTACCATACTGAGCGATACTGCGAGGATGATAGAATATGAAATTTTTTCCAAAAGGTAAAGGCTTGAAACCTTGATGCCACCGTCAAGAGAGATAAAGGTTAAAACGATTGTAATAACGGAAATAACAAAATAGTTTATATAGTTTTTCCATTTGATGCTTTTTAAATCCATCATACCTTCTCCCTCCTTACCTTACCAAGAATACCGGTGGGACGAACAAGTAGAATTATGATAAGAATCAAAAATCCAATAGCATCCTTATAGGGTGCAATGGGTGGAATTGTGAGCGAAATTGCTTCGATGATACCCATTAAAAGACCGCCCACCATAGCGCCCGAAATAGAACCAATACCACCTATTACTGCGGCAGTAAATGCTTTAATACCGGGCATAGCACCAAGTGTGTTAGAAAGACTTGGCGATTTTATTAACATGAAAAAGCCGGCTAGGGCTGCCAAAGCAGAGCCGATTGCAAAGGTAATGGTAATAATTTTATTAACGTTTATACCCATAAGCTGAGCTGCGCCCTTATCCTCGGATACAGCAATCATAGCACGACCCGTTTTTGTGTATTTAACAAACACGCTAAGCCCTGCCATAACCAACGTCGAACAAACCAATGTTACTATAACGTAACCTTGGATTCTTAGTCCTGCAAAGTTAACACTGCCCAAATTTATGAGATTGACCATTTTCGGTGCAGATCCAAAAATAATTTGAGCTGTTGATTGCAACAGATAGCTCACACCGATTGCAGTGATAAGCACAGCCAAAGGAGAGGCGGAACGCAAAGGTTTATAGGCAATCTTTTCGATAAGAACGCCCAAAACCATACAAACTACCATCGCGATGAGAAGCTGTAATATAGGATTGTTTATAGGTGTGAGTGTGAGATAAAGCATAAAACCGCCCACCATAATTACATCACCGTGAGCGAAGTTAAGCATTTTTGCAATACCGTAAACCATCGTATAGCCTAAAGCTATCATAGCGTAAGTACTGCCGATACTCAGACCATTTATCAAAGTTTCAATAAATTCCATAACAAATTTCCTATGTCAATAATTGGACATTTGCCGGTGCAGAAAATCTACGCCGGCAAATGCAGAATTATAAAATTAACTAAAATTACTTGAGGCTTACTGCGTTAGCGCCCTTATTTACGTAACCGTTTTCCTGCCACTTGATATCTGTACCAGTGTTGCCGGAGAATGTAAAGTCGCCTGTGAACTGCTCTTTAAGAATTTCGCAGATCTCACTGGGTGTCATATCGGTTGTGATTGTCTTGCCGTCCTCTTTTGCAGCCTTCATAGCTTCGAAGATAGCGTATACACAGTCATAAGCAGAAGCACCGAACTGGTTGAGTGTGTCAGCACCGTACGCGTTTGTGTATTTTGCGATGAACTCAGCAGCCTTGCCTTCTGTAGCGTTGGAGTCAAAGTGAGAAAGCATGGAAACCTTCTGAGGAATTGTGGAGAGATCCAACTGACCTGTAAGTCCGTCAAATCCGTCACAGCCGTAATACATAGCGTCTGCAGCTATGATATCCTTTGCCTGTGTCATAAAGATAGCTGCAGGTTGATAGTAGATAGGCATAAAGATGAGTTTGCAGTCTTTAAGTTCAGAAATTTGTTGAGAAAAGTCTGCATCTTCACCTGTAAATACAGTTTTAACAGTTGTGATAGAAGAATCAAGACCAGCCATGAACTGTTCATAGATACCATTGGAATACGGGTCATCGGACTTGTAGAAGATACCGATTGTCTGGCCCTTGTAGTTTTCGTTAACGTATGTAACTGCAGCAGAACCCTGGTTACCGTCCGCAAAGCACATCTGGAATCCGTTAGCGTTAGCGGGAATCTTGTCGCTGGAAGCGGAAGGTGTCAAGAAGAATACGTTATCTTCAGTAGAAAGCTCGGTGAACTCAAGGCCGGGGCCTGTTGTTACAGTACCGAGAGATACGTGCATGCCTGCTTCGAGAAGGTTAGCATAGTTTGCAGCTACCTTTGTAGCATCGTGTGTGTCATCAGTAGCGATGAGCTTGAATTTAACGCCGTCAAATCCGCCTGCTGCGTTAATTTCATCAACTGCCATCTGAGCAGAGTTCTTTACAGCCTCGCCGTAAACTGCGGCAGGACCTGTAACAGGACCGGATACACCGATTACATATGCCTCTTCGCTGCCGCCACAAGCTGTAAAGCAGCTGAGTGTCAACAAAGCAACGAAAGCAAGGCACAATACTTT
>JAZSLS010000038.1:0-3185 GCA_045535465.1 Eubacteriales bacterium | reverse complement strand
CAAGGCGTTTAAGCATATGGGCGTTATCCTTGCCTGCCTTTTGCTTTTGTCGGTAGCAGACGGTATGAAGGGTCTTAGGGCGCTTGACGTAAGCAGCACAGCCTACGATTTTGTAGGCGCTTCTGTTCTTGCGGCGGCGTGTTTTCCTGCTTTGTATTCGGTTTTTGCCTACACAAAGGCGGCGGTGGAAAGTATGCACGCCTTTTGTCTTACGCTTCTTCCCGTTACCGTTTCTTTATATTCTTTGGGCGGAAATCCATCTCAAGGAGTAACCGCAGGAAGCGGAATGAGCCTTTTTCTCACCCTTACCGAAACCGTTTCCGCAAAATTGCTTCTTCCGCTTTTATCCGTGGGCTTTGCCTTTGCCCTTGTGGGGCTTTTACCGGGAGCGGAAAATATAGCTCCGTTAGGCGGTTTTATAAAAAGCTGCGCCACTACTCTTATAATATTTGTGTTTTCACTGGTTGCCTTTGTTTTTTACTGCCAAACTGCGGTGGCGGCTGCGGCGGATGGAATTGGCTTTAAAGTAGTAAAATTTGCAACGGGTAGCTTTATACCTCTTATAGGCAACGCTGTTGGAGACAGCGCACGTACTGTTTTTTCGGCGGTAGGAACGGTAAAGGCATCCGTGGGGACCTTGGGGCTATCCGTTGTTTTCGGATATTTGCTGCCGCCCTTTGTAAGCGCCCTTATCTATAAGGGCTGCTTTTCCTTTTGTGCGGTTTTTGCAAGGCTTTGCGGGCTTGAAAAGCAGGCAAGGTTTATAGGTGAGCTTGGCGCTCTTTTGGGGATATCCATTGCTGTGCTAACCTCGTGCTTGGTGGTGTTTATAGTTATATCTGCAGTATTTTTAAAAAGCGGAGGCACGGTATGAAAGCTTTTTTTACCTCTCTTCTTTATGCGGCAATAGCAGGCGGCATATCCGTTGCCATAGCCGGAAAAGCCTACGAAAAGCACCTGCGCTACCTTGCGGCCTTGCTTTGCACCGCCCTTATAGTGTCGCCTCTTTTGTCGGTTGTAAACACAAAAAGCTTAAAGCTGCCCGATAGCCAAAGCAACCTGTCGGTGGACTCCGAGGCGGCAGAAAAGCTTATAACGGCGCAAATGAAGGAGGATGCGGAAAAACACCTGGCCGACCATATTTTTTCCCAAACGGGCATAAAACCCACCTCGGTCAGCATACAAATTGAGAGAGAAAACAAAGAGGCGCAGATAAAAGGCGTAAAAATAAAAATCCCTGCGGGTGAGAATAAAACCGCCGTGGAGGGGATTGTTGCCTCGCTTTTCGGAGATATCCCTGCGGAGGTGACCGATGGGTAAAAGCATAGTACAAAGGCTGCTTAAAATTAAGGGTATAGGATATATAGCCCTTGCCTTGGTAGCGGGGGTGGCGCTGCTTGTGATGAACACGGGCAGCAAGACGGAAGCGCCTGCGGCAGATAAAAACGCCGCTTTTGTGGCAGAAACGGAAAAAACGCTGTCAGACCTTGGGCGCTCCGTATGCAAGGTAAAATGTGTAGCCGCCGTCAGCGTAAGCCACGGCTTTAGTTACAGCTATGCCTCGGACCAAAGCGTTCGCACACGCTACAACGCCGACGGAAGCATAGCAGAAAAGGAAAGCACCCTTACGGGCAGAACGGTTAACGCCGACGGCGGCACCGCTATGGTACCCGTAAAGGAAACACCGCCAAAGGTAAGCGGTGTCGCAATGGTTTGTGTAGGTGCGTCCGTGAGCGATATAAACGCCCTTAAGGCTATGATAATGGCGCTTTACGGTCTTGCGGAGGAAAACGTTTTCGTAACAAATTAAATTTACATATACAAAGGAGCAGTATTTTATGAAATTAAAATCATTTTTCGCTAAGCTTAAGGAGTTTGACTACGCCAAATTCTTTGGCAGTAAAGCCTTTTTGGTGGGTGGCTGTGCGGTGATAATAGTGGCGGCAATAGTTGTAAACGCTCTTATCCCCGTGGGCACCCCTGCGGAAGAAGAAAAGCCAACCGGCGGTGCACAGATACTTGGTAACAGCGTGCTTGCAGGGGCAAACCCGGAGGGTGAAACCGCAGACGTGGAGGGCTATTTTGAAAAAGCCGTTATAGAAAGAGAAAACACCCGCAACGAGGCTATGGACGTTCTTAAATCCATAGCGGATAACCCCGATGCTCTTGCCGATGCAAAGGAACAGGCAATGCTGGGGATTGCGGCAATGGCAGACGAAATGAGCGCTGAAACCACCATAGAACAGCTTGTAAAGGCAAAGGGCTTTGAAAAGTGCGTTTGCATAGTGTCCGACGGCAAGGCAAGCGTGGTAGTTTCCGCTGAGGAGCTTACGCCCTCCCAAGTGGCGCAGATACTTGAGATTGTATACCTTGAAACAGGCATACTCCCCGCCAACACAAAGGTAATGGCAAACGTGGGAGCATAAAGGCTTCTAAGCGTTCGGAAATTCCCAAACACAAAATGCCTCTCGTAGTGTAACGAGAGGCATTTTAGCGTTGAAATGCTGCATTTATTATATTCGGGGCGCTTTTGCGAAAAGCTTCGCTGCCGCAGGTCACTACGTCGCCACTCGTTTTTTAAATTCTACTCCGTTACGAACGAAGTGAGAATCAAACGTCAGCCTTTCCAGCCGCCGTCTACGGATAGCACCTGCCCTGTGATGTATTCCGCACCCTCTCCTGCTAAAAAGAGCGCCGCCGCCGCCACGTCGGACGCCTTGCCCAAGCGTTCAAGGGGTATAGAATCCACAATAGACTCCACGTCCTCGATGCTTAGGTTAGCGTTCATATCCGTATCAATTATCCCCGGTGAAAGGCAGTTAACACGTATGCCGCTGTAACCAACCTCTTTGGCAAGTGCTTTTGTAAAGGATATAACCGCACCTTTTGTTGCCGAATAAGCAGCCATGTTTGCGTTTCCGTAAACTCCTGCAACTGAGGCTAAATTAATTATTTTTCCATAATTATTTTCAATCATACCGTCAATAACGGCTTTGGTGAAATAAACAGTTCCCATTATATTTACGTCAATAAATTCTTTCCATGTACCAATATCCAACTTATTAAAAGGAATATATTTTCTCCAAATTCCTGCATTGTTAACTAAGATATCAATTTTACCAAAACAATCAGTAGCTTTTTTAACCACATTTAAAACAGAATCATTATCCGCAACATCACAGACA